>CACWOG010000052.1:0-13157 GCA_902762455.1 uncultured Bacteroidia bacterium
GAAGATGAATATCAGCGATACCAAGCTCAGGATGATGATATGTCCTGCCGAAATGTTGGCGAAAAGACGAATCATAAGAGCGACCGGCTTAACGATGATACCCATGAGTTCGACAACTGCGAGTATAGGCTTTACGAATACAGGAACACCGGGCATCCAGAAAGTGTGGTGCCAGTAGTCCTTGTTTCCGTTCAAGTTAATCATAAGGAAGGTGAAGATGGCGAGAACCATAGTCACTGCGATGTTACCCGTTACGTTGGCATTGCCGGGGAAGAACGGGATGAGACCAAGTATATTATTAAAAAGTATGAAGAAGAACACTGTCATAAGGTATGGCAGGAACTTGTCGGTCTTTTCGCCGAGGTTAGGGTAGATAACATCGTCCCTTACATAGAGGAAAACTGGTTCGAGGAATGCCTGCATTCCTTTTGGACGACCGGGGTTCTTCTTGTAAGCCTTTGCGAAGCTGATGAATACTATTAATAATATAATGGAAACGAGTATCATTGATGCTACGTTCTTTGTAATCGAGAAGTCGAGAGGTTTTTCGTTGGCGATTTCGGCGTTGGCGTTTGCCTCAAGGTATTCGAGGCTCTCGTGGAATTCCATTGCCTCGGTTGCTTCGCCATTCTGGAAGGTAAGGCCACCCTTGTCGTTGGCAATGTAAATCTTGTCGTTGGCGAGGATGTAAGTGTTGTCGCCCTTGGTTACGGCTTCGTGTCCGTGGTGGAAAGCGCCCGACATGAAGAAGTCGAGATGACCGTTGGCAAACACGATTACTGGCAACGGAACAGCAACAGGAACTTCAACTTCCACACCGTTTTCTTCCTTGGTGTAGTCGAGGATGTGCCATACATGCGAGTCCTTGATATGTCCCATAATCAAGCTGGTGACATCAAACTTTTCTTCTTTTGCAGCTTCGGGCTGTGCATCATCTGTCGGTTCAGCAATATTTTGCGCAATTTCGTCCGATTCCTCAATCTGTTTTGCTGTGTCCTGCGGTTGTGCTTCCGCCTCTTGAGCGCATACTGGCATTGCGAAAGTCAGCAATACACAAAGACTTAACAAAAACCAAACATATTTCTTCATATTCCAATTATGAATTTTATTGTAAGACCACAAATTTACATTTTCTTTTTTGAAAACTGCAACTTTTTTTAAAGTTTTTGAAAAGATTTTTTTAAGACTTTAAAATACAATGTGTTACGCGACAAAAAAAGTCGGAACTTACGGATCGCTGCCATTGGCAGCGAGCTAAAGGTTGCCCATAGGGAGAAAGGACATTGGAATCACAAATCAAATTTCTTTTCCGGGTTAAATCCATTTGCGCGATATTCTCCGTGTGAAACATACCCAAGTTGGTTGGACAATATTTTCGTATTGCCAATCTGGGCATCAATGTTACGATGCGAATGTCCGTATATCCAGAAGTCAATGCCAGATTCTGCAATGTATTCGCCAAGTTCAACTGAAAACGCACCATTTATTGCACTGCGACGAAACTCATCGGCTGTGCATAATTGTGTCGGCACATGGTGGGTAAGGACAATTTTTGTCTTTGCACTACTTTCGGCAACAGCCTTTTTCACAAATTGCAGGCATCGTTCGTGTTCCTGATTAAAGTTTTCTGCATTTAGTCTATGCCCTTTGTACATAATTCGATAGAAGTCACTGACATTCCGTTCTGTAATATAGGCATCATTCGGATTTATATGCGACCATAGCGTAGAAACAATAATGTCAGTATCCCCAAGATGCACAATAGCATTATAATATGCGTGAACATTAGTGCGAATCTGCTTGCAATAGCCGTCTGGCATTGTGGCAAGGTCGTAGTAGCTGTAAAAATCATGATTCCCGAGGCAGACAATTACTTGCTTGTATTTATTTGATGCCCAGTCCCAGAAAGAATAATGCGAATATGTGTCCTGACGAGAATCAGGATGGTCAAGATATGCTGAATCTCCAGCAACAAGCAAAATTTCTCCCGACACTTCCAACGGATGATTTGCAATAAAAGCCCTGTTTTCTGGAAATTCCAAATGCAAGTCGCTGACAAATTGTATACTTAATGATTGAGGGTTGTATTCCGAAATGGCTTTCAGTGTTTCCAGAATCATATCGGTGCGCTCAATTTCATCGTATGATATTGCAGATTCTATTTCCTCTGAAATATTGGAACGTTTTAACATCTGCGAAAATTGATCCGAAACATAATTGCGAACCTGCGCATCTTCATTTTTAAATTGTTCTATGAAATTGGAACAATAATTGAGTACATAAACAATATCTTCGAAATCTTTTGCACCTCGCCAGTCGTTACCGCCACGCGATAGCAATGCTTCAATTTTTGATGCAATATAGTATGTAACCGAAAGGCGATAAATGCTTTCTCCCGAAGGCAGTGTGCATAATTCGCGTCTCTCGAACCCTGGACGATACCAACGATTACCAAATGACAAACTCTTTTCGTCCATTGACATTACATCCACTTTTTCTCCGTTGAACACCCATCGGCAAAGAGGAGCATCGGGCGTTTGGTCGTTCTGAAAATGTTTTGCACGAAGTTTATTTTCAAAGTCTATGTGTTCGCTGTACGATTTAGTATCTACCACACAATCCACATCAAAAGTCACACGAGGTTCTGTTGCGGTTGGGTCTGTAGCATACGAACCTGCCATAGCACCGCCCACATATACAAGCCTGTCGTTCAAGTCCTGCAAAGCCTCGGCAATTTCCTGTAGGCGTTCGTTATTTGTTTTCTGCATATCGGTTCAACCTTTTGGTCAGTTCTTCAATGGCAACGGATTTCTCTCTGCTGTGTCCAATTCGCAAGGCATCAACAATTACCAGCAACTGATAAAGTTCGTCATCGCGAAGGGCGGCTTCTGGTACAGTAGGATAGATTGGCTCGATTTTCTGTCCGCGTGAAGTTCCTTTTACATAATGCCATACATAAATTTCGGAACTACCAGTTATGTTCTCCTTTATAGGCGACGCGCTTGAATTGGTTGGAATGCCTCTGCCGACACGCCCAGCCTCTACGGGAAAGACATACGCAATGCCGTGAATCAGAAATTCCTGCAAGGCCAGTACATTAACTCGCTTTTTGTCACGGTCGATAAGTTTTGCCTTTTTGCAGCGTTCCAAACTTTCGCTCACCGTTGATGCACTTAACCCTAACGATTCTGCCAACCCGTGGCACGACAATGTCTTTCCTGCAGATGTCATCTTTTTTAATAATACAAGAATATCTTGCGGTTTCATTTCTTTGTATATTAAATACTTAATCCTATTTGTTCGCTGTTCGCGAATTGCGAACAATATTTCTGTTTGCAAAGATAATGCTTTTTTAAAACCTGCACACAATTTTTCGAAATATTATCCTATCAGATTGAAAATGAGGAGTCTTTTGTTGTCAAGGCAAAAGCGAGTGTGAAGAAATTTATTACACACAGCCGACTGCTGTAAATTGCCTTAATCTGCGCATTACAAATGCTGATACTCAAGACTTTCGGATTGTAAATCCGAAAGGACATTGGTGATATTTTACAGGAATCGTAAATCCTTGAAAAAGAACAGATTTATCTACCATTTTCCGGTATAAAAAAGTTGTGTCCATATACCTATGTTTTGGAGATATTACATATTTACCCACAAAGTTATTGTTTTTTTGCGATATATATAAAATTGTGTCAAAATTTATTTTGCTATGAACTATAATTTTTATATCCCGCATTTTATCTCAATTCCACTTTTAGTGCAGCACCAAAAGTGCTGTAAACACACAACAAAAAAAGTCGGAACTTTCGCCCCGACTTTCCTATTATAAATTTTGTCGTTTCTACTTGATAACGCCGAGTTCCTTGCCAACCTTGGTGAATGCTGCTATGCACTTGTCGAGGTGGGCGATTTCGTGTGCTGCCGAAATCTGAACGCGGATACGAGCCTGTCCCTTCGGAACTACAGGATAGTAGAAGCCAGTTACATAAATGCCTTCTTCCTGAAGTTTTGCAGCCATATCCTGCGAAAGTTTTGCGTCGTAAAGCATTACTGCGCAGATTGCCGATTCGGTTGGCTTGATGTCGAAGCCAGCAGCCTTCATCTTTGCAACGAAGTAGTCGGTGTTGCTGTGAAGCTTGTCCTGCAACTCGTTGGTGCTCGACATGATGTCAACCATCTTGCAGCCAGCAGCGGCTACCATCGGAGGAATTGAGTTGGAGAACAAATATGGTCTTGAACGCTGGCGAAGCATTTCGATGATTTCGCGCTTACCAGTTGTGAATCCGCCAACTGCACCGCCGAAAGCCTTTCCGAGAGTACCGGTAAGGATTTCAATCTTTCCACGGAGGTTGTAGCGTTCGGTAACACCGCGGCCAGTCTTTCCGACAACACCTGCCGAGTGCGATTCGTCAACCATTACCATTGCGTTGTACTTGTTTGCGAGTTCGTAAATCTTGTCGAGCGGGCAAACGTTACCGTCCATCGAGAATACGCCGTCGGTAGCAATGAGGCGGAAACGGCACTTCTGTGCTTCCTTCAATTTTTCTTCGAGGTCGGCCATGTCGGCGTTGGCATAGCGGAAACGCTGAGCCTTGCACAGACGAACACCGTCGATAATTGAAGCGTGGTTCAACGAGTCGGAGATGATAGCATCGTCTTCGCCTAGCAATGGTTCGAAAACACCGCCGTTAGCATCGAAGCAAGCTGCATAGAGGATAGTGTCTTCAGTACCGAAAAATTCTGCAATCTTCTTTTCCAATGCCTTGTGGAGGTCGGAGCAACCGCAGATGAACCTTACCGATGCCATACCATAGCCGTGAGTATCCATGGCTTCCTTTGCAGCAGCGATGAGCTGTGGGTTGTTGGCGAGGCCGAGGTAGTTGTTTGCGCAGAAATTGAGAACCTTGGTTCCGTCCTGCAATGTGATTTCACCACCCTGCGGTGATGCTATTATTCGTTCGTTCTTGTACAAGCCGGCTTCTCTGATACCAGCTATTTCCTTCTGTAGATAAGCTTGAAAATCGTTATACATGATATTTTGTTTTTAAATTATTTTCGATTGGCAAATGTAAGAAATAATGTTTTTCGTTGAACAAAAAAATTGACCCCGTTTTCGAGGTCAATTTTTTTATCTGTTTTGCTTTGCTTCTACGCAAAGGGTTGCATGAGGTACTGCGCGAAGTCTCTCCTTTGGAATCAACTTGCCCGTCTTGCGGCAGATGCCGTAGGTACCAATCTCAATTCTGAAAAGTGCAGCCTGGAGGTTCTGTATGAACTTAAGCTGACGCTGTGCAATACGTCCAATCTCTTCTTTCGACAATACATTCTGCCCTTCTTCCAACACCTTGAAAGTTGGTGAAGTATCATCAATGTCGTTCATATCTTCCTTGGTGAGCATACTCTTGTACAAGTCGAAATCAGCTTGTGCACGTTCCAACTTCTTGAGAATTATTTCTTTGAATTCTTCAAGTTCTTCCTTTGAATATCTAGTCTTTTCTTCTTCCATGACTTTTTATTTTATACAACTCAATTAATAAACTCTAAATATTATACGATTCTTTTTCTATTTTGTTTCATAGAAATCTCAAAAAATGTAAGGATATAATTTTATGGCACACAATTAGTTCTCTCAATTATAATTATTATATTAAGGTATAAGCAACATAACATCTTTCAAAAGGACATTAGGCATCTACTACAATCGTCATAAATCTTTTTTATTTTTTGATTGTACCGAATAATATTTATTACTATCTTTGCACCCCAAAAAATATTTTTTATTATTAGACTAATTTTTAAACATTTAAGGTAATGGCAGTATTACAGAACATTAGAGAGAAATGTGGAGTTTTAGTTATTGTTATCGTCGGCTTGGCTTTGCTCGCCTTCCTTCTTGGTGACTTCCTCAGCTCAGGACGTATCGGTCACGGAGACGATTCAGTCATAGCAAAGATAAACGGCTCGAAGGTTGACTATAGCGAATGGAGCGCCAACTACAACAACCACAGATTGTTCTACGAGGTTGCACAGCAAGGCAGAAACATTGATGCCAACACAGAAAGAAGCCTCAGGGAAAGTGCATGGAACGACATTCTCAACACATACGTTTGGAACAAGTATTACGAAGAAGTAGGCTTGGGCGTTAGCGACGAGGAACTCGAAGACCTCCTCTACGGTCCAACTCACGCACACAATATCATAGTGCAGAATTTCGGCTTGCAGAAGAATGAGAACGGAGAATACGACACAAAGGCTCCGAAAAATTTCTTCGACAATGCAGAAGAAGACCCCAACTACAAGGTCATCGCCGACTACTGGAAGAAAGCAATAGCAGAAGACCAGATTAGCTCGAAGTACGGCAATATGGTGTCGAAAGGTTTCTACACTCCGACTGCACTCGCAAAAATGTACTACGAAGACCAGACCAACACTGTTGACTTCGCATACGCATACAGGGAATACAGCGCAATAAAGGACGAGGACATCACCGTAACTGACAAGGATATGCAGGCTTACTACGACAAGCACAAGAAGAGATTCGTAGAAGACCAGGACAACAGAGACCTTGAATACGTCGTATTCGACATCGTTCCTTCTGAGAACGACATCGCTGAAATTAAGAAGAACACCGAAGACCTTCGTACCGAAATGGCTGCACTCACCGACAACTACCTCTCGTTTGCTCAGTTGAACAGCAGCAACAGCCGTCCCGAAGACAGATACAACCGTATGTACAAGGACGATAGCTATATGAACAAAAAGGATGCAGAAACAATCGGTTTCAACGAAGAATTCTTCAATTCAGAAGCTGGTACAATGTCGGAAGTAACTAGACAAGGCGACTTCTTCTTGTTCGGCAGAATACTTGAAACCGCCAACAGACCCGACTCGGTAAACGCTTCGCACATATTGCTCCGACCAACAGACAGCATCACAATGGAAATGTGCAAGGCTACAGCCGACAGCATCGCAAACATACTTAGAAGCACAAAGGCCGATTCTGCAGCTTTCGCAGCAATGGCTGTCCAGTATTCTCAGGACCCAGGTTCTAAGAACAACGGCGGAAGCCTCGGCGACTTTACCGAAGGCACAATGGTTCCCGAATTCAATGATGCTTGCTTTGCCAATGCAGCAGGAACAATTCAGGTCATAGAATCACCTTACGGAGTTCATATCATAAAGATTAACTCGCAGACAAAGCCTGTAAGAAAGATTAAAGTCGCTGTTCTCGACCAGGAAATCAAGTTCTCGGAGACCACTTACGAAGCTGCATTCCACGCATCAAACAAGTTCTTGGCAGAAAGCAAGACTGCTGAAGATTTCGACAAGAATGCTACAGACCAGAATCTTAACGTAAGAATGGCTAACAGAATCACTGATATGAGCGACAATGTAATCCCAGGTATCGACAACGGTCGTGAAATTGTTCGCTGGGCATTCAACGAAGACAGGAAAATCGGTGACATATCAAATGTTTTTGAAAGCTCTGCACGCGACAAGTTCCTCGTTGTAAAGCTCTCGAAGATTCGTGAAAAAGGCTTCACTCCTTTCGAGGACACCAAGGAAGTTATCGAACCAGAAGTAAGAAAGCAGATGAAGGCCGAAAAGATGATGGCTGAAATGAACGGAATGACTGTTGACGCAGTTGCTCAGAAGTTCGGTGCTAAGACCGACACTCTCACCAACATCAACTTCTCAAGCTTCTCGCTCCCAGGTCTCGGACTTATCGAACCGAAGGTTAACGCAGTGGCTCTTAGCAGCGAAGTTAACGCAGTCTCCGCTCCTATCGACGGCAACAACGGCGTTTATGTAATCAAGGTTCTCAACAAGACTGCTGCTCCCGAAAAGCAGGACTTCGAAAACGACAAGCTTGCCAAGATGCAGGAATATATGAGAGGTTATTCGTATCGCATGAACAATGCAGTAAAGAAAAACATAAAGATGGACGACAGAAGAGCTAAGTTCTTCTAAGAAATAAAAACTACCATAAAAAAGAACCTTGAAAGAGGTTCTTTTTTTGTTTATATCAATTATATTCTATAACTTTGCAAGAAACAACATTTATTGAATGAAACAAATATTCAACTATATAAAACCATTCCTTTTTGCCACATTCTGTTTCCTCCTTACCATTATATTGATAAAAACAATAGAGGCTTTTACAATAAGCGCAGAAATTGATTTTGGAATATATATGCGGTCAATCGCAACAAACATAATCGTTTCTGGCATTACTTGTATTTGCATATTGCCAATATTTATTGGAATAAATTTTCTATCGAAAAAAGGAGCATTACTAACAACAAGCATATTGCTTTCATTTGTGATACTTGCCGAGATTTCACTTGCGGTATATACTGCCCACAACGGAACACTTTTGGGTGCAGAACTGCTTGTCAGACCAGCAGAAGAATCATTGATGGCGGTAAAGGGAGCATTTGGAATAATTGTACCAATAATATCTGTAATTGCAATAATCACCGGCTTCACAACAATTGTAATGCTGCTGTCAAGACTAAATATGAAGGTCGGAATACATATTTCAGCACTTGTAGTAATTTTGCTGTCGATACCTTGCATATTCTTCTCAAAATATTTATTGACAGGAAATTCCACGGAAAACAACTACATAAGCAACAAAATATATTTTCTTGCAAATGATTGCATATCATACATTAATGCCAAGAACGAATCGGAGTACAATGCAAATGTAGAGTACAACAAGGAATACATTGACACATACATCAACGACAACCCAGAATTTAGTATCCCTGACACCTTGTACCCGATGGAGCGCATAGACAAAACACCAGATGTGCTTTCGGAATACTTCAACACAAGCGACGTGAAACCAAATATCGTATTAATAATAGTAGAATCGCTCGGACACGAATTTATGAATCCCTGCGTTGCCCCGTTTGTTGATTCGCTTGCACAAACTGGATTGTACTGGCCCAATTGTCTATCTACAACTACACGCAGTTTTGGTGCTGTACCAGCAATAACTGGTTCGGTAACGGGGCCAAAAGGATTCCAATTCGGAACAATGCCACAACACAATTCAATTATTTCGACATTAAGCAACAATGGATATCAGACAAATGTCTTCTATGGCGGAGACTTAAGTTTCGACTGCGTTTATGAATACCTTAATTCGCAGCATATTGATTATGTTGCCCCATTCTGGAACGAATACTCAAACAGCAAGGACAAAAGCAATGGCAACTGGTGGGGCTACTACGACAAAACCTTGTTTGACAAAAGTCTCGAAATTATTAAATATCATGGAAATAAACCCAAATTCAATCTTTTTATAACCTTGACAAATCATGAAGACTTAAAACTGAAAGACAAAAACGAAGAACAAAAAATTATCAACGCTACCGAAGAAATAATCAAAACACTCAATTCTTCAGGACAAGAATTTGCCAACAAACACAAGGGAAGATGTGCAGGCGTCCTATATTCAGACAACTGCATAAAGAATTTCTTCTACAAATACAAGGAAACTGACGATTTCAAGAATACAATATTCATTATAACAGGTGACCATGCATCTGGAATCGTTACTGACAACAGATTATCGTTTCATCATGTACCTCTAATAATATGGTCACCGCTATTAAATACACACCGAAAATTCCCGTCAATCGTAACGCACAACGACATTGCTCCGTCAATCTGTAAATTGCTACAAAACAAATACGGCATTACATTACCGTCAACTACACACAGCATAGGCAAGGGACTTAACACTTCCGACCAAATGGAAAAGAAGTCGATAATGCCCATAATAAATTACGCCCATGTATTCACCGATATGGTATATAATAAATATTACTATGAGAGCAAAAGCAAATGGATGCCACAAACAATATACGAAATAGATGACAACCTAAATATGACAATTGTAAATGACAGTATCAAGCAAAAGCAACTAGAATATATATACGACTCATACAAGTATGTCATTAACTACACATATTCTAACAACAAATTAACAAAGAACCCTATATATAGTCAGAGGAATGCCGAAATTATTGATATTATTAGGCGCAATGGTGACTTAATATGTGAGACACCTGCTGAAATGCCAAGCAAGGCGGGTCGTGCAAGTTTCCCTCTTATACAAGATTACGAAATCGACACCCATAGCAAAAATTTTGGCAGAGTATGCATAACTCTCGACATGGATATATTTGTAAACGATAGCCTATGGATTGACCAGTATATGGACTTGATATTTACCTGCGATAATTCAAATCCAGTAAAATACGAGGACAAAATAGTGAAATTCATTAACGAAGATGTCATACACAAGGACAGCACATACCATCTAAATCTTTCAAAAGAGTTCATTTTGGATAAAGATTATAACAATAAAATATCGGTTAATGTCTCAAGTGTAAAATACGATGATGCTTGGGTGCCAAATTCAAAACTGACTATTAAAAACACATCAATAAAGATAGAAGGGGTTTTAAATGAAAATTAGAGCACTACAAAAGGATGACACAAATATTATCAAGGGAATAGGCATATTATGCATAATAATACATAATTTGCTACACTGGGGACAACCATTGAACGGAAAAGAGAACGAATTCTATTTCGTAAGCGACAACGTATTTTGTTTCTTCAATGCCTTTGTTGAGCATCCATCCGAAACCTTAAATATTATATTCAGCTATCTGGGACATTTCGGTGTACAACTATTCATATTCATCAGCGGATTCGGACTTGCTATGTCGATGATGGCAAATCCTAGAAAATATAGCAGTTTCATCTTTGATCGCATAAAAAAATTGTATCCCCTTGTTATTATAGCATTCATTTTCTACATAATGTTTACCGCAATTGCCTTTTACCGAATAATAAACATTGACGAATTGAAAGGCTTTGCTTATAAGTTTCTATTTATACACACACTTGTACCGGGCGAAGGACTTACCCTTAATGGACCATTATGGTTCCTTGGTTTAATACTGCAACTCTACTTGCTGTTCCCTCTCCTATTCAAACTTATTGGAAGATATAAAACTAAAGCTTTCGTATGCATCTGCTTGATCTCTTACGCCATTGTATATGCTTGCATATATACCAAAATCCTTCCTGAAAATCTCTATGTAATGCAAAACTTTCCTGGACATATGCCAGAATTTGCGTTAGGAATATTGTTTGCATACTCAAAAGACAAGAAGGTGAATTGGATATGGATTGTTGTCGCATTGGCTATTTTCTGCCTCGGAAATTTCTACAAGGTTTTTTATCCGTTAACATTTTTATGTATAACATACATTGCCATTAGCATTTACTTGTTTATAAAGAAGGAGGCTAAATTCAATTCCTTCGACAAATTCCTAGTCTTTTTTGGAAGCCTGTCAATGACATTGTTTGCAACACACGGTTGTATCCGTTGGCCATTTGTTGTAATTGCCGGCAATTACAGCAACGCAGGATGGACATTAGTTGTTGTATTAATTTATATTGTAAGCGCTGTAATTTTTGCACTTGGTGCAAAGGCTGTGTACCAATGGATGATAGATGTGTTTTCAAAAATAAAACTATCAAAAAAAAATAGTATAGTTCCAATCTTATGTGTAATTACTTTGTTTTTTACAGGATGTAACAACAACAATAACACAATAACCTATCCTAATTCAAAAATATGGGCACACAGAGTAAACGACATAGCTACTGCTAAAGAAAAAAGCAAGTATTTCGATGGTATAGAAGTTGATGCCTACTATTCTGAATACCAGAATAAAATTTTCGTTGGACACGACATTGACGACACCGCAAACAATGTGCAACTCGACAAATGGTTTGAGGCAATAAACAATCCCTCGGGAAAATATATCTGGATCGATTTCAAAAATTTAGATACAAAAAATGCCGGCAAGGTAGCAGACATAATTCACGGCATAATGTCAAGCCAGAGTATGAATGACAATGTATTTGTTGAAAGTTATAATGTTGATGCACTAAAGAAAATCAAGGGAAACGGACTGAGAACTATTCTATGGACAGAAAACCTAAAATGGAACAATGTCGATACAGCACAATGGATAGCCGACACTAAAAAAATGATAGGAGAACTTTCGCCAGATGCAATAAGCAACGAGGAAGCAATGTATGAACTTCTTGTCAATTATTTCCCTGAACAAAACATACATTTATGGCAGAAAACGCCAACGAAACATAAGACAGAAAACATCCAGACAACCCGCAAACTATGCCAAAATAAATCTGTAAAAGTTGTCTTGGTTGATTATGACAAACCTATTGAATATTAAACAGTCCGTCTATAGTCCATACCTCTTTACCATCGAAGTGCATATCCAGTGAAGTCCAGTCGCTGTCAGTATCGATACTGCATAAATGCAGAACAGGAACAAAATACTGTTCCCGTTATATGGCATAAGCCAAACAAACACACCATGCACAATATAAAGTTCGTAAGAAATATTGCCTAAGAAATTGAAAATTCTGCCTTTAGGCATACCTGTAAAATATATCGCAAATAGTACGAAGAGTGGCATCAACCAGTACGATATGGAATATGACGGAAATCCTTCAATAAATGAAACCGACAAATCTGCGTATGTAAAGGCAAACAGCAAAGCAAACACAACTACCATGCACACCCAAAACAAAATTGTTCGCCTTGCAATCGTTTCCTTTATCTTCGACTCAAAAAGTACATATGTCATTCCAATATTAAATGCCAAGGTAGATTTCCACCACCAATTGCCCCAGCCTATCTTATTTATGGCAAAAATATACAGAAACGACAGCAACCACATTAAAGCTACTGAAATTTTTACCGAACGAATTAATCTGAATACTGCGTAGAAAAGCAGGTAGAAAAATATAATGGCGATAATGTACCATGAATTTGTCAACGGTGGTATACCTTTAAGAAAGTTGTCTGCCAGAACTGCCCAGTCGAAACGTCCGGCACATGCCAGATAGCATTGATAAATCACAATTGCGATTATATAAGGAGGCAAAAGCTTAAGGAAGCGTTTCTTGAAAAAAGTTTTCATATAGCCATCCTTAGTCATTACCGAACGGGTAAGTCCATATCCGGTAAGAAAAAAGAACATTCCGACTATTGCAGGTCCCCAGTACCAGAAATCGAAAAAGAACTT
>CACWOG010000052.1:13179-25472 GCA_902762455.1 uncultured Bacteroidia bacterium
CTTCACACCATTATTGCACAAGGGCTGCGAACTATGGTGCAATACAATGAGCAATGCAAGAATCCCCTTCAGCGACAACGACATATCCGAACTGAAATCCAATAAAGGTTCTGCGCACTTTCGCCTAGCCAATACAACAAAAGGAACGGCAAGCAATAGACATAATATTATAGCAAAATAATAATACATATTATTCTATATTTTCCAGCATAATATCTCCCATATCGGCTTCAAATTTGTACCTATCAAATTTCCCTGCATCAAAGTCAAACACATCGGCAGCATTTGCCTTGAGGAAAGGATGATACGAAATCTTGTGGTACTCGAGATTCTTATTAGGCAAATCGTTCAAGTCGTAATTAATGCCTGAAATGTTTTTGTATTGTAACTCTTGGTCAAACTTAGTTTCCGACATTCCACAGGCAGATATTTCAAAATGCACAGCTGGAGCATTACAGTACAGGATAAAATCACCATTCTCATCCGAATAAGTGTTCATCCCAATCCAATTTGCACACCAGCCACGGATTACAGCGCCTTCTATAGGTTTTCGTGTTTCTTTGTCCAAAATTCTTCCTTTTATGGCAATATTTTCGTAGCCCACCATATTGTAGTAGTTTACTGGCCGTTTGGGCTCTTGGGGCTTGTATGATGCAAAATTGTGGATTTCCTGAACGGCAGGCTTCAACGTACCTACAATCTCTTTGCCAGAACTTGTCTTGGTAATACCCTCGTGATTCATCAATCCTGTATATTGTGCTTCGAAATGCGTATCGACACATTCCTGGAATTCCCACCATCCGAATCCCGCTCCTCCACAATCGCGGACATACTCGTAAGCTTCTTTCATAAACGACCTTTGTGCTTCGTATGTAATGGAGTCATTATCGGCAGGCAGAGCTGTCTCTCCAATCATCCACGGCTTTCCAATGTAGCGGCTATACCAGTATATCTCGTTTTTTACTCTCAATGGATGATAGGTGTGTATCTGTACAAAATCGACAGGAAGTATTGAAGCATCCCACTCAAAGGCCTCAATGGGCTCAGAAAAACCTATTGTAAACAACTGCTTTGGCGCACAATCATCACGCATCTTTTTCCACGATGCGACAATGCTCACAGCATCCAACTTGTCGCGATGTTCTGAAGGGTCGAAATACAAAGGTTCATTCATAAAGTCGTAGGCAAATAAAGTTGGATTATCTGAGAACCTTTCAAGCATTTTCTGCGTAAACACCTTGAGCTGGTCTTCGAATGGTGGCTTAAGCAAAAGCATAACGCGAAGATTGTTCTGTTTTGCAACTCTCAGCATTTCCGAAAGACCGTCCAAAATGTCGTCACAATCATTGTCAACATAATATTTCCTGTCGGCAGTATAATAGGCATACCTTGCAGAATCATCACAACGAAACCTATCGAAACAAACTCTTATCGTATTGAATCCCAGTTCTGAAATCAGTTCGAAATGAGCCGACATCTGCGAATATACTCCTTCCTTTGTATTGCTTTCATATTCACCGATATTTTCATAGTATTTAGCTGGCGAAACAACAAATTCTCCATCAATATCTCTGAAATCAACAACATAATTCAACATTAACGGATAAAACGCCGAATCGTCAATGGCAAAACAGCTGTCGGTAAGACGTACAAAACCAGGATACACAATGGAATCGTTGAAAGTATGTGGCTCAACTTTCTTCTTGTTTTCCGTAGCATTGCCACATGAAAAAGAAAGCCATAACAACAATGCCGATACTATCGGCAGAAACAGAGAAACCTTTTTCATCCTATTCCATCAATTTCCTATATCTCAATCTATGCGGATCAATGTCGCCCAAGCGTTTGCGCTTGTTCTCCTCGTATTCGGAGTACGAACCTTCGAAGAATACAACCTGCGAATCGCCTTCGAATGCTAGAATGTGTGTTGCAACACGGTCGAGGAACCAACGGTCGTGGGTGATAACAACTGCACAGCCTGCAAAATCTTCCAAACCATCTTCCAAAGCACGCAAAGTGTTGACATCTATGTCGTTGGTAGGCTCATCGAGCAAAAGTACGTTGGCTTCCGACTTCAAGGTCAATGCCAGATGCAGACGGTTGCGCTCGCCACCCGACAGCACTCCGCACTTCTTTTCCTGATCGGCACCGCTGAAGTTGAAACGACCTACGTATGCACGGGCATTTACCAGTTTCCCGCCCAGCTGAACAAATTCCGCTCCGCCCGAAATTACCTCAAACACGGTCTTTTCTGGGTCGATAGCTTCGTGAGCCTGGTCAACATAACCAATCTTCACGGTCTCGCCAATCTCGAAGCTACCGCTGTCGGGCTGCACAAGTCCCATCATCAGGCGGAAAAGCGTAGTCTTTCCTGCTCCGTTGGGACCAATGATACCGACGATTCCTGCTGGCGGAAGCGAGAAACTGAGGTTTTCGAACAGCAACTTGTCGCCGAATGCCTTGGTGATATTGTTGGCAACCAAGACTTTGTCGCCCAAACGCGGACCGTTCGGAATGAATATTTCGAGTTTTTCTTCTTTCTGCTTTACATCTTCGTTGAGCATCCTATCGTAAGCCGACAGACGGGCTTTCGACTTGGTACCACGTGCCTTTGGCGACATGCGCACCCACTCGAGCTCGCGTTCCAAAGTCTTGCGGCGTTTCGAAGCAACCTTTTCCTCCATAGCCATTCGGGCGGTCTTCTGCTCCAGCCACGACGAATAGTTGCCCTTCCACGGAATGCCTTCGCCACGGTCGAGTTCGAGAATCCAGCCTGCAACATTGTCGAGGAAGTAGCGGTCGTGGGTAACGCAGATTACTGTACCCTTATACTGCTGCAAGTGCTGTTCGAGCCAGTGGATTGACTCTGCGTCCAAGTGGTTAGTAGGCTCGTCGAGCAACAGGATGTCGGGTTCGGTGAGCAACAGGCGGCACAGAGCCACGCGACGACGTTCGCCTCCCGAAAGGTGAGCCACAGACTCGTCGCCATCGGGACAACGCAGTGCGTCCATGGCGCGTTCGAGCTTCGAATCGATGTTCCAAGCATCGGCAGCGTCAATCTTGTCCTGCAACTCAGCCTGACGGTTCATAAGCTTGTCCATCTTGTCGGGGTCCTCGTAGTACTCTGGCAGACCGAACTTGTCGTTTATCTCCTCGTACTCCTTGAGCATCGAGACAATCTCGTGTACGCCTTCCTCGACGATTTCCTTCACTGTCTTAGTGTTGTCGAGTTCAGGTTCCTGTGGCAGATAACCAACAGTATATCCCGGCGAGAATGCCACTTCGCCCTCGAAAGCCTTGTCGACACCGGCGATTATTTTCAAAAGGGTTGATTTTCCCGAACCGTTAAGACCGATTATACCAATTTTTGCACCGTAGAAAAACGACAGATAAATGTCCTTCAAAATCTGCCTCTGAGGCGGAATTTTCTTGCTTACGTTGACCATCGAAAAGATGATCTTGTTGTCTGTATCACTCATACCTAATTTTTACAAATGAAAGCACAAAGATAAGGAAATCTTCGGAAGATTCAATAATTTAAGGATTCAAAGATTTGACTTAGGAATGAATATTTTGTTTAGAATTTTACAACCCCACTATTCGGCGATATGTTAACCTTGTTAGACAGGCATATCACACAGGGAATTTCGCGCATAAGCCTGAATTTTATCTGCAATGGCACATTTTGATGAGGCTGTATCTGCAAGTCACTCGGTGTTTTGCAATATTCGCGTATCAGATTATCCTCGTCAAGATACACAGCGCATACAGTCACTGGCAATTCGGGATGATTGAATGCAAATGGAATGTCGTAGTTATTCGTAAGTGTAATGTCCATCAGGATGGAATCGTTATCAATTTTGGTTTCACCGACAGCTATGTCAACACGATTTGTGCCTTGGAATTTGGAAAAACTCGTGTAAAACAATTCATAGTTGCCAACCTGCTGCATACACGAGAAATGATATGGTGCAACGGCAAAAACCTCTTTTCCCTGCAGTTCCCTGTCAAGTTGCAAAATATCGTACTGGGTGTATCGGTTGTAAACTGAACTCAAGGCTATGCCATCGTCACCAGCATAAAATCGGTAAAGCGACGGCAACTGGAACGACGAATAAAATACCACAGGCTTTCCCCCGCTCAATTCTCGCACTTCGGTCATTTCCTGCCTGCAATCCTTAAATCCAGTAGATTCGGATGCCACGCCAACACAGAGGAAGACTCTTCCAGCAATGATAATCGCCGAAAAAGGAAGCACAAGATAATTAAGTCTTCTTGCCCACTTCTCGTTGCGAGTCTGATTAAACATTACAATCAATGCAGGAATCGACGCAACTATTGTCCAATGCGGTTCGGAATGTCCGTTAATGGTCATAACCAAGAAAAAGACTACAATCCCGACAAACGCAAAAGCACACGACCTGCCAAATGCGTTCTCCCTGTTCTTATTCGTTTTCCAGCAGAAATAAAAGGCAAGGAAAAAGCATATCGGATTGAAAACCAAGAGTTGGTTTGGTATGAACTCAAGCGGATATTTCCACGAGAACGAATCGTTACGAATGACGAGATGATACCTGAGCGACGGAAAATCGTTGTTAACCTGCCACAGGACATGTGGCACCAACAAGGCGGCTGCAAAAATCACAGCAAGCCATAATCTCCAATCCTTCAATAACTTGAGATTAGAAACTAGCACAAACGAAACCACAAGCACTCCCATATACTTGCTGTAAAGCATACAGGCAACGCTTACACCTATTAATAATGCAATTCCCAAGGATTTTTTCTCCAGATAACGCTTGTACAAGAAAAAGAACATTGCCGTGAAAAACAGCACAGGAGCATCGGGAGTTGTTACAAAACCATAGAGTACGAACATCACCAACGAAGATGCGATGATGAAAAATCGGTTCACATAATTTATTGTAGAATCATTGTCGCTGATGGTTTTCCACACAAAGAGCAAGGTTCCCCCGTGCATTAGTACGGTCAGCAGACGCACCGACAGGTTTCCGAATCCGACAAGACTGCTAAGGAACGTCATCAGTGCCACCATCGGCGGATGGTCGTAGTAGCCCCAGTCGAGAAACTCGCCGTACATTGCATAATATGCCTCATCGGAGTGGATGTTTGTCAGTATTGCCTGAACAAAGTCCACCGCCATCCATATCAGCAAATAGATGTAAAAACGTCGTTTCTCCTTGGTAATCATTTTAAAAGAAATCGCTACATAAAAAATGAGCGTACATTCAATTATTAATACATTATGCCGACCCTTCGACTATCCTTCAACTGCGTCCATGAGGCAGTCCAAGAAGCGAAAGGACGGCTGATTGTCAATTGTTAATTATCAATTGTCAATTAATGCAGTCTCCTTTAGTTGCCCAATATCAGCGGCATGCCATCGCTACCCGAACCAATCACCACGGTCTTGGCGTTCTGCGAGTTAGCCAACTTTAAGGTAGCTTCTATGCCACGCATTTTCAGCAGATTAGGCGTAAGGCTCTGGTTGATGATATTGTTAGCCTTGGCTTCACCTTCAGCCTCGATACGCTTACGGTCGGCTTCCTGCTTTTCCTTTTCAAGCTTGAACTGGTATGCAAGAGCTTCCTGTTCCTGCTGCAACTTGTTCTCGATTGCGTTCTTGATTTGCGGTGGCAAGTTGATTGAACGGATAAGCACAGCCTTGGTTTCCACCGAGTTGTCTTTCAACTTCTTGGTTGTCATGTCGACAATCTGCTGCTCAACTTCGGCACGGCGTGTCGAATAGATTTCCTCTGCCGTAAAGTTACCCATCACCTGACGTACAGTTGAACGCACCTCTGGGATAATAAGCTGGTTTACATAGTCTTCGCCAAACTGCTGGTGAAGAATCGGCAACTTACTTGGAATCGGGTTGAAACGCACGGATATTTCAACATTGATTGAAAGACCATTCTTGTCGAGGACATCAAGGGTTTCCTCGGTCTTGCGTTCCTTCACGTTGTAGATGATGAAGTCGTTCCACGGAGCAACAACATTAAAACCAGGATTATAGATGTTTGCCGTATCCAAACCAGAACTAAAAGGGCGGAAAACTATAGCCCTTTCGCCAGGATTGACAATGTAAAACATCGAACTTCCAAAAATTATCAGCAGGATTATACATACAGCCGCCGAAATGATTATACCTTTGTACTTCTTCATAAAATTTATCTTTAATTATTGTTTATACTACTTTCTTCTATTGCCTCGTAACTTTCTATGTTTCTTTCCTTTGACGAGAACTTGATTGCAAGTTTCACTACTCTTTTCCCCGAATCCAGATGAGCCTTGGCATATCCGCGCTCCATAATTTGCCTCTTTGCAGAATCGAGCGACCTGTCGTACTTCAACTCAATGACATAAATAGTTTTTGGCATTTTCAGTACCAAGTCGGCCTTGCCAAATGCTGTTTCCAGATTGGCGGTAATGTCTGCCCCAAAAGAAGCCAACGCAGTATAAAGAATTGAATGATAGTGCAATTCGTTTGCCTTTTCGTTGTTCATAGAGAACGGGAAACCGTAAAAGAAGACTTTTAGGTGTTCGACGAACTTGTCAATGTCGTCGTCCTTCTTGAAGTCGATGAACGCCTTTTTCAGTGGAATGTTATCGTGAGTACTGTATGTGTATCTGTAAAGAACATTCGCAAGTGACGATTTCACCTCCTCGTTAGGATAGCCAAGAATATATGTACCGTACTCCTTATTATAGTCCTTAATAGTCAAGTAACCGGATTGAAATAGAAAGGGAACCAAATCGGTGACCTTCTCGACTGGCTGGTTGAAACGGAAGGAATCACACTCAACCATTTCGTAGTCGGATATCTCAACATCAAATTTGCAGATAAGTTTTATCAGGGCGGAAGGAGTTGCAGAACCGAACCAATAATCGTTCAACATCTTGTCGTTCAGCGCTCTGATTACGGAAAATGGATTAAAAATATCCTGTTTTTTAGTAGAAAAGTGATAGCCGTCGTATTTCTTTGTAAACCGCTCCATCGCCTGTTCTAATGTCATATCATTCTCGTCGGCAAAATTTTGAAGACCATCTTTCAGTTGCGTAAAAAGTTCATCCTTTGAAATTCCACAAATTGCCTCATAGTCAGGAAGAAGCGAAATATCCTGCAAGTTGTTCAGAGCAGAGAAGATTGACATCTGCGAGAATTTTGTTATGCCTGTTATGAAAACGAAGCGCAGATAAGGGTCAAGTTGCTTTAGTGGAGAAAAGAACTGGTTCTGGATACTGCGGATTTTATTCTGCAATATGTCATTGTCAATAGAATCGAGCATAGGTGCATCGTATTCGTCAATTATGACAACAACTTTCTGCCCTGTTTTCTCGTAGATATTCTTTATGAGATTTGAAAATCTTACACCGCAGTCGTTTTCTGTATTTATTAATCCAAATTTCTTTTCGGCTTCACATAAAATATTATTTATTATTGCGTTAAGGCTTTCTTCTGACACATTTTTGGCAATTGCAAACGAAAAATGTATCACAGGATATTTTACCCAGTCCTTTTCCAGTTCTGCCATTTGCAGACCAGCGAACATTTCCTTGTTGCCTTCGAAGTATTCCTTCAAGGTACTGCACAGTAGCGACTTGCCAAAACGCCGCGGACGGGAAAGAAATACATACCGATAATCCTTCGCCATCCTGTAAACCAAGGCGGTTTTATCGACATAAATGTAATTGCCCTCAACAATATTGCTGAAGGTTTGCGTATCAACCGGGTATCTGCGCCTTTCCATAATTAGAAATTTAGGGCAAAAATAAAACTTATTTACGATTTTTGACTTACGATTTACGATTTATTTGTCAATAGCACAATAATAACTCTAACGCAATTTTGCAATTATCAAATCTATAAACGGCATTCTGGCATTGAAAAAGGTGTAGAGAGGGCATTACAATAATACAAACAAAAGCATTTGTTGCGTTCATACACAATAATTATTTGTTATTCAATTCTTTAGGACTCACACACACTATCGGGACATTAGCCTTCTTTATAAGTTCGGTAGCCATGCTTCCTACAAAGAATTTCTGCAATTTGTTTTCCTGATGTGTCATTATTATTATTGCGCTGGCCTCAATATCGTCGGCGAAGTCGTTCACAGCGTTTGCCATCGATTCCACATTTGCCTCGGTTTTCATAAGCCGAGTCTCGCATTCAATTTCCAACTTATCGAAAATTGCCTTTACTTCTGACATTTTGTCTTCGAGTTGCTTGAGCGTTTCTTTATCGCGGGAGCCAGTTGCAGAAACTGCATAGACTTTTGCTCCGTAAATCTTTGCAATCTTAACAGCTAGGTCAACTTTCTGCTTGGTTTCCTTAGTAAGGTCAACCGGAAGCACAATCCTGTCGCAGCCAACCTTGTCGTAGCGACCTGCAAACACAACCAGAGGACACGAAATCTTGTCAATCAGCTTCAGTGTAATCGACCTGTTGTGGTCGTTGCGGGCTGCATCACTGCCCATAAATATGAAATCGGGCTTAATTTCCTTTTCTACCTTTACAATAGTCTGGTTGACAGCTCCATATTCAATTCTGGTATGCACTCTGCGCCTAATACTATCGTCGTAGTTGTCTATCAAGTTAAGAACTTGATTCTGAATCATATCGATTTCATAATCAAGATTCTCACGGTTACTTTTATGCGGTATGACATTAAGAAGATACACCTCCCCCTTGGTCCTTTCGGCAAAGTTAATACTCTGCCTGTAGGCCAAGTTTGCCCTGCTCGAAAAGTTGGTCGGTACTAATATTATATTCTTTGCCATAAAAAAGAAAAGTTCCTTTTTGTTTCCTCAAAAATTATTACTTTTACACTTTCACAAAAATACAACTTTTTTCGGAAATGAAACAAATAGAAGAATCTGAATTAATTGTTAATGCCGACGGCAGCATTTTCCATCTTCACCTTTTGCCCGAACAACTTGCCGACGATGTGATTCTTGTCGGCGACCCCGGACGTGTTGCATTGGTTTCCAAGCACTTCGACAACATAGACTGCAAAGTCCAGAACCGCGAATTCGTAACACACACCGGCACCTACAAGGGCAAACGCATTTCGGTTTTGGCAACGGGAATAGGCACCGACAACATCGACATCGTAATGAATGAACTCGACGCTCTTGCCAACATCGACTTGAAACGCCGCGTCCCGAAAGACGAGCACCGAACCCTAAATCTGCTTCGCATAGGCACATCCGGCGGTTTGCAGGAAGATATTGAAATAGGTACATTTCTACTTACAGAGACGGCTGTCGGTTTCGACGGACTGCTCAACTTCTACCGCCGTCGCGACGAAGTCTGCAACTTGGATATGGAAGAAAAGTTTGTACTCCATACATCGTGGAATCCTCGGCTCGCAAATCCCTACTTTGTCGATGGGTCCGACTTTTTCTTGAAAAAGTTCGGCAAAGAGTTCCGCCGTGGTATAACCATCTCGGCACCAGGATTCTATGGTCCGCAGGGACGCGAACTTCGCCTCGAAATCCAAGATAGGCAGATAAACGACAAAATCCGCAGTTTCCGCTACGACGGTCGCTACATAACAAACTACGAAATGGAAAGCTCGGCAATTTTCGGTCTATCAAAACTATTGGGACACAATGCCGGTACAGTTTGCCTCATCATTGCCAACCGTTATGCAAAATGTTTTGCAAAGGATGCAGCACCGCTGATGGAGGATATGATTGAAAAGACTCTGGAAACGATTGACAATGGTTAATTAACCGATTACCAAAAAACACAATGATATGAAACACTTAATTATAATACTAGCATTCCTTTCGGCAGGAAGTCTGTTGGCACAAAATACTACTTTCAATCAGGATTCCTTATTCTCATTTGGAATGAACGCATACGCAAGCGGAGACCTCGAAGGCGCACTGCAACATTTCGAGGCATACTTGGAAAATGCGAGCGACACTACATCCGCGCAATACGCCACCGTCCTTCACAAGAAGGGGAACATCGCAACACTATACGGCGAGTACCAGATGGCTCTGAAATACTACCAGACCTCGCTTGCAATAAGGGAGAATCTTTTCGGGAAAAGCCATCCCGACTGCGCTGCCTCGTTGGCAAACATCGGCAATGCACTGCAGAATATGGGCAAATATGCCGAATCGATAAGCTACCTGCAACGAGCCTCTGAAATTGACAAGAAGTTTTCTGGCGAAAAGTCGCAGTTCTATGGCGAAGACTTGCACAACATCGGCAATTCCTACTATGGTTTACGCGATTACGACAACGCCGAGAAATACTATTGTGAAGCTGCAAAGATAAAAGCCATTACCGTAGGAAACGACAGTTATGACTATGCCACAACGATAGTTATGCTTGCTAACCTATACGGCGACCTAGGGCAGAACGAAACCGCAATGAAATATTACGAATCGGCAGCGGAAATAATCGGTGCAACCAAGGACAGGCAGGATACATACGCCAATGTCCTCAGCAATATGGGAACATTGTATTCCGCGTTGGGAAACTACAGCAAGGCTCTTGAAAAATACAACGAAGCGAAAAGCATACTCGAGAAACTTGGGATGGAAAAAACAATTACCTATATAAACATACTTACCAATGTTGCAAGCGCATATTTCTTTATGTCCGACTACGACAAGTCGCTTGAAATCGACAAGCAGGTTGCCGAAATTACAAAGGCAGAAATGGGAGAATCGACAATTGAATATGCTACTGCCGTAAACAATATAGGTACGATTTATATGAAAACCGCCGATTATTCACAGGCACTCGACTATCTGCGTAAAGCGGCAAAAATAAGGAAAGACATTCTCGGTGAAAACAACATCGAGTATGCCAAGTCGCTGAACAACATAGGAAATACGCTTCTGTTAAAAGGCGATACCAAAGCAAGCACCGACACACTTGTGAAAGCATACAAGATTGCCGAAACGGTATATGGAAAAGACCACAATGGAACAACCGACTATCTGCTGAATATTGCAAACTGCTATATGAAGTCGGGCGACTATAAGCTGGCACATACATACTTGCAGAAATCGCTCAATATAGGAAGCAAAAGCCTTAGGGAAAACTTTTCGTTCCTATCGTCACGCGAACGCGAACTCTACTGGCAGAACAATGTGGAAATGTACAATGCCGTCATTGCAAACAGTTTCCATATTTCATCCGACACCTCGGCAGCTCGCTGTTCGTACAATGCCGAACTTATCACCAAGGGACTTCTGCTTACTTCCGAAATCGAGTTTAACAAGTTGATAGCCGAAAGCAAGGACACAAAACTGACTGCTGAGTTCGAGAAAATGAGGCAACTTGGTTTGATTTTGAACGGAGAACTCGAAAAGCAAATTGATGAGCGCACCTACAACTGCGATTCGCTTGAAAACGAAATCCAGAAAATCGAAAGGCATCTCGTCGAGAACTGCCGTCAGTATGGCGATTTTACCCGCTCCATTGCTATAAACTGGATAGATGTACAAAATTCTCTGAAACAGAACGATGTTGCTATTGAATTCGCAAACTTTACCGAAAACGACACGGCTAAATATGTAGCCATCGTCTTGACAAAGAATATGAAATCGCCAGTTTTTGTACCGCTTTTCAATGAGAACGACATTGCAAAACTTCTTCGTGGCATAACCCTGGCAAAGCCCGTTGTGCCAAAAGACGATGACAATCGCGGTGCTAGCACAGTTACAGCAAAACGACAAGGAATCTACGAATCAACAGGGCTTTACAAGCTAATATGGCAACCGTTGGAAAAATACTTTCCCGAAAACCCACGAGTTTATTTTGCACCGTCGGGAGCCTTGCACCAAATTGCTGTCGAGTACGCTCCAATTGACCACGACAAGACAATTTCAGACAAATACGAAATTTACCGAGTCTCCTCTACCCGATTCCTAGCAATGGACTATATGCCAAAGCCAATGAAAAACTCCGTACTTTACGGAGGCATTTTCTACGACAGCGACACCACCACAATGAAGCGCGAAAGCGACCGTTATTCCACCCGTAGCGGAAATACAATTCGCTCGTTCTCGTCACTCAACCGTAACGATGACCGAGGAAGTCTCAGTTATCTGCCTGGCACCAAGACCGAAGTTGAAAACATCGTTGGGAAGTTAAAGAAAAATCGTGTTAAGGCAAAACTATATGAAGGCACGCAAGCCAACGAAGAATCGTTCAAGGCTCTGTCGGGAAGTGACATCCCAGTATTGCACATTGCAACTCATGGTTTCTTCCTACCCACCGACGAAAAACTTCACGGCGA
>CACWOG010000053.1:0-12274 GCA_902762455.1 uncultured Bacteroidia bacterium
AGTGAAGTCGTCACGCTCTATTGTGTAAGTATAGACCCAGTCGTGGCCGTTGCCTTCGCAGTCCGTATAAGTAAATGTATAGGTACGAGTACCTTCGCAGCCATCATAGGTGCCACCCTGTACTGCATCACTCGGTGTCAATGCGTTGCCGCAGTTGTCGTTTACTGTCGGTGGCGTAGGCTCCGTGGCCTGTGCAATACATGCTACCGTACTGCTGCCATTAGATGGCATATTGGCAGTGAAGTCGTCGCGTTCAATCGTGTATGTGTATGTCCAATCATGGCTGCTACCTTCGCAGTCCGTATAAGTAAATGTATAGGTACGAGTACCTTCGCATCCATCGTAGGTGCCACCCTGGACTGCATCACTCGGTGTCAATGCATTGCCGCAGTTGTCGTTTACTGTCGGTGGCGTAGGCTCCGTGGCCTGTGCAATACATGCTACCGTACGGCTACCATTAGATGGCATTGTGAAATCGTTGCGCTCTATCGTGTAGGTATAAACCCAGTCGTGACCGTTGCCTTCGCAATCCGTATAAGTAAATGTATAGGTACGAGTACCTTCGCATCCATCGTAAGTGCCGCCCTGCACAGCTGCGCTAGGTGTGATTGCATTGTCGCAGTTGTCGTTTACTGTCGGTGGCGTAGGCTGGGTGGCCTGTGCAATACATGCTACCGTACTGCTACCATTTTCTGGCATTGTGAAGTCGTTGCGCTCTATCGTGTAGGTGTATGTCCAATCGTGGCTGTTGCCTTCGCAGTCCGTGAAGGTGTATTTGTAAACCACATCGCCTTCGCAGGACGGGGTTTCTGTCGGATAGCCGCTCTTGAGTGTGCCGGTCAGTGCTGTTCCACAAGCATCGGTGACTGTCGGCAAGGTCGGAGCTGTGATTTCTGATGCGCAGGCTACGGTTGAACTGCCATCGTCAGGCATTGTGAAGTCTTCTCGCTCTATAGTATATGTAAATGTCCATGTCTTTGTATGACCTGCACAATCGGTATATGTATATACATACGCCGCAGTACCTTCGCAACTGATTGCACTCAAATTCGGCGATGTTGTCAATGTACGAGAAGAAGAAATATCTCGTCCACAAGCATCGGTAACCGTAGGCATAACACTCGGGCTTAATTCGTGCGGAGCCACTATGTCGCCAACACATCCAACTGTCTTTGTTGCAGTACCACCAGAAATGGTTATGTTATTACCAACGGATGCTATTATATTAATAGGTGTAGCATCGGCAGTACAGCCATGCGCATCTTGTACATGCAAATTTATCTGGTATGTTCCGCTACATGATGAAGGAATCGTAGCAGTGCTTGTAACTGAGGTTGCGCTTACTGTAACCGGATTGGTTGAGGTAAATGTCACTCCCGATGCTGTACTCCAAGTGTAGGTATAATTGGCAGTACCTGCGGTTGTCAATCCTCCTGTAATGCTAACAGTTTCTTCCGGACACACATTTGTAGGAGCATCAATGTAAGCAACAAGTGCATCAGGCTCAGTTATCGTAGCACTGACCGTTGCCGAACATTCGTTGGCATCATTTACCGTAACGGTATATGTACCAGGAGCAAGGTTGTTTGCCGTATTGCCTGTACGCTCACCATCATCGCTCCAAGTATATGTGTAAGTTGGAGTACCGTTTGTTGCGGTAATAGTTATACTGCCGTCATCGGCACCATTACATACAACATTTGTCGGTGTCGGCGTCAAAGTCAGTGACGAGAAAGTTCCAGTCACCTCATCGTAGAACGATCTGCCGCAATGCGTACTTGTAATTGTCCACCTGAAAGTTACAGAATGTGGCATTTCGGAACCATTGTAGGTTACACCAGTATTATATAAGGTATTGTCGGCAATTGTGGTATTTGCTGCATCGGTAGCATTAGGAATTGTCCACAGACCGTTCCATTCGCTTCCTACCGTACTATTGCCACGCAAAGTTGCATCTCTTCCGCACACGGTAAAATCAGCACCGGCAAATACTGTCTGGTCATCATCATAGACATCAAGGGAATATGCCTCATTGAGTGTCCACTGGCAAGAGCCAACCTGAACCGTTTCTATCGTAAGTATCGAGTTATGTTCTATAGTATAGTCAACATTTTGAGCAACTCCACCTGTCAATGTCAAAGTCTGGGTTGCACCGCTGTTGACATTATTTATATTATAGGTAATAGTTGTATTTACATCTGATGTTATTGTAAAGTGAGTTGCTTCGTTTGCGCATACTGGAGTTGTTGTTACCGTAAGATTCGGCATAGGATTTACGGTTATGTGCGCCACATCGGCTTCCATACCGCAGTCGGTTGCCACATATATCGAGTAATCGCCAGCCATACTTGCTGTAGCATTTGAAATAGTATAAGTATTTGAATTTGCACCAGTTATAAGTTCTCCATCGCGAACCCACTGGTATATAGGATGACAAAGCAAATCCTCATTGACCGAAATGCTCATTGTATAGTCCTCGCCTTCGCATATTTCATGGTCGGAAAGCTGGTCGATTTCGGGCGGAACAGGCATAAGAACCACCGTATCGCGCACTATCTTAATTATACCGCAACATCCCGTAGATATTTCGGCTCGCAGATAAGCATACTGAATTTCACTTGTTGTATTCTCGGCATCAATCGACAGGCAGGTCAGGTTTGTCAACGAAGCGACAGAAGCCACATCGTTAACCGAAGTTGTAAGCGACCAGTTGACCATCACTGGCGTATTGTTCGGAAGATTTTCGAGGCAATACTCGTAAACTCCTGCACAGCAAAGCGTATCTTCGCCGGCAACCACAACATTCGACACATCTGGTGCAGCCTGTATTATGTTTATGAATGATGAATATCTGTTGGCATCTCCCGAACCAGTCTGAGGAGTCTTATATCCTGCACTGCTGTACTCGAATACTGTAGAACTATTGCCACTTGCAGGACTTGCTCCAGTACCAAAAGTTGTATAGGTACCGCTACCCATCTGCATTTCCACATTCGAGCAGCTAGCTATAGGATAATCTGGTGTACCTGCAATTATTGGAGTTTGACCAGAAAGGTTGTAATCGTAGCCAGTAGTAGTTGGTGTACAAACTCCTGATGTAGTTACAGAAGCTATCTTGTATGAAACGCCTTCAGAGCCTCTTCCTCCATTACCACCATTGCCGCCTTTGCCGCCAGACCCACCAGCACCACCAGCTCCGCCAGTAGCAACACAAGAACCAATTAAAGGGTTATTTGAGTATGTATATTGAGGTTGAGAGGCACCGCCAGCACCACCAGAACCGCCAGAACCACCAGAACCACCAGAACCACCAGTGCCTTTTGTTCCTGGAATTATATACGAATCTATTATTGAAGAAGTTGTTTCTGTATTATATAAATATATGCCGAAAGAAGAACCTCCGCCGTATCCACCGAAACCGCCTTGTCCGCCGCCGCCGCCGCCGCCGCCGCCAGAACCACCGTTTCCTCCTGCATCTGCATACCTAGTAAAGCCATAGGAATCGTAATCACCTTGGCCACCAGCACCACCGCCGCCACCAGAACCCCCATTGCCACTTGTACCATTGGAACCTGCAACAGGTATAAAATAATTCTGGTACTGAGCAGTAGCATTTGCACCGTTCGTTCCATTTGAACCAGCAGTTCCTGCAGAACCAGCACCACCAGCGGAATGCCATCCTGTTGTAACATATCCCATTGATCCTCCAGATACAGAACCTGCGGCATAACCATTATTTCCATTTACAGCACCAGCAGATGTTTTCGATGAACCACCTCTACCGCCAGCACCACCAGCTCCAGCAGAACCTCCATAACTATATCCTGCAGAACCTCCTGAACCTCCTGAACCTCCTGAACAATTAACATCCCCCCTATCATAGTTTCCTTGGGAGCCTTGTATTCCAGAACTTCCTGCTCCTCCAGCCGCTCCATTTGCACCCGCCTTTCCTGCCGTCGCCTTACCCGGCTTCAACTGACATCTTGTAATATCATAGTCAGAGCAGTTACTCATGTGTACTGCGTATGTAGAAGTACCATAGTTAGAAGCAATTACAACCGCCTCGGACGATGGTGTAAGGTTTGGCGTAAATGTATATTTCAAACCAGACGAAGGCTTATGCGACGAATTGAAAGTGTTTCCTATCTCGGCAGCCTGAGTGGTTGGATTTGTCCAGCTCGTATTTGCATTTACATAAATAGAACTATTTGCCTGATAATCCTTTATACCCACACGCGGAGAATACGAAGCAGCATCACAAGGATTAATGTTCTGATAGATAATATCTACAACATTTGTTCTTTCGTGCATCTTTATCTGGAAAGTCTCATTGTAGGATGTTGTTCGGCACGAAGAATTATACTGCGCTATTTCATACCACTCCACTGTCAATACACGGTTTGGGGTAGTACCATCAACCTTATACTTTATGTTAGTTCCATAATAGTCGCGGGGACGCAAATCGTGTAGCAAAGCCATAATTGAACTTGCGTATGGAGATGAAGATATAGCACTTGCATCGGAACCGAAAGCCACATAGCCATTTGCTGATATATACAAACTGCTTCCTGCATAATAAGTAGTTCCGCACAAAGTAAAATCGAACGGCATTGATATTGAGAAACGGGCATCGTCGCTGAAAGAACCTGGATTTGTACCGCCAGACTGTATAGATGTATATCCATTATTAGTCGTTGCAGAGAAATTCCATCCACTACAACTATACATATACGACACCTGCTCTCCTTCGGGCAATGTCTGAGCATCGGCAGTTGTAACAGTAATGTCGTGCAATGCAAAATTGTGTATATTATTGGCTTCGATAGCTACCAAACGCGGAGCATTTGCTGCTCCTAGGGTATATGTATTCGTCCTTGTTATAGTAGTTGCTCCTGCATTTGACTTCTTCTGTGTAAAGTCGTTGAAATAACCTCCTTCAAGAGTAACACCACTAACAAGTTCAATAGGATAGTCGGTTGTATATGTTCCTTCCTCCATGCGGATAGTCGCACCCGAACATTCTGCAATGTTTAGAGCAGTATGCAAGTCGGTAGGATCGTATGCTGTAAGACCGCTACCTCCACCTGCAACACTAACATACAACACATTACACTCGCCAGCATCTCCAGAAACTACATTTACAACAGATGGATTGGAAACAGCGGTACAACCATAAGAATTTGTTACTGTAACAGTGTAAGTGGTAGTTGTAGTTGGGCTTACACCAATATCATCCACATTTGCTCCTGTGCTCCAAGCAAAAGTACAACCGTCACAGTTCTGCACTTCGGTAATAAGGTCAACTGAGTTTCCTGCACACATCCGCGCCTCGACAGGTGAAATACTTACCGAAGGAGTAGGATTTACCGTAATGCGGATATTGGCATAGGAATAGCAAGTATTTGTAACGCTATGCCCTAGATTAGGATCGTTTACCGTTGTAGTATTTGTCAATGTCACATAGTGCGTAGATGATGCACCTGGGGTTATAGTCGTAGAAGTACCTGTACCCGATGCCCACTGATAACCAGTAGCATCTGTTGCCGAGGCGGTAAGGGTTACCTGTTGTCCTGCACATACTGTACTTGATGGTGAAGCCGTTATGGTTCCCGATGGCGAGGGCGTTACAATGGCGTATGTCAAGAACCTGTTTGTTCGTGAAGCCGTAGAAATATCCATTGCGTACCAGCCTGTCATTGCCGTAGTAGCATTAGCCCTGCTCAATACGGTTCCCGGGCCAAGCGGAGTTCCTGAGCCAATGGTTTCATTGCGAGTTGCTCCGAGGAAATACCACTGGTAGCTTGTTGCATTATTAACAGTGCTACAAGTAAGCCTCAATGTAGAACCCTCGCAGACCGGGCTGTTTGATGTTAGGTTTGCTATAATGTTGCAGTCGGTGGTTGCCACAGAACCAGTCATCCAGCTTGGGTGCTGAGCTACGAAAGTTATGTTACCTGCTGCCTGCGAATAGTTTGTAATCAAGAAAATATACCATTTGCCAGCCTGAGCGTTAGGAATGTAGCACCATTCGGTAGCTGCTGGGTCGTAACTACAGTCAACCATATTGCCATCAGGGTATCCGCCCATATTTCCAGAGTGATTTCCGTCTGTAGGACGGTGGTTTCCATTGTTGTTTGCCGTATTAAGAAGGCCACTCGGGTTGCTACAATAGTAATCCAACAGTTCTTCCTTTGTGCTTGCAGTGAAAGGTCCCCAGCATATAAAGTCTATATCTTGACCATTGCTATGTTCCATATAAATCAGCAGGTTGCCTGGATTGTCGATTCGCATTACGAACCAAGCAGGAGAAGGAGTAGTAAGCAAACATCCGACATAACCGCCGTTGTCACCGAATTCGGTTGCACCGGTACTTGTGGTAGCTGCAGGATAGGTATATGCATCGTTGTCGGTACAGAAGGAAATTGCATTGCTACATAGCGACGAACTTCCAGCCTTGAACATATTGGGAACGGTGTATTTTGCATCAAGCCCCGAATATTTCAGGTCGGAGTATTCATCCAGTTCCGCCGTAGTCATTTCGGCAATAGGCTTTGTACGCAACTCCTGAAGTCGCATATATGCCGTGCTGTCGCTTGGCGAGTCAAACTTTATTGAACAATAATCCTGAGAATAGGCTGCTTCCCCAATTCCAGCAACCATCCAAAGCGATAATAACAACTTTACAAAATTCTTCATAAGAATCTATGTTATATTTTTCTTAACAATCAATCTAAACCGCTCTTAATACACCAATATAAAACCCTATATATCAATGCAATAAAAGCCTAATATACCAATTTTACACAAAATGCAAAGTTAGAAAAATCTTCTATATTTTGCAATAGGTTTTTTGAAAAATATTCGCAAGAAATGTAAGAATTTTGCAGTTGGCAGAGGAAATAGGCGGTTTCGTTACTATTTTACATATTGCGAAAGAAATATCATTATACTCTTACCTTCTAGAATACAAATCCCGAAAGACAAAGGATACAAATCAAAAAATGCAAATTATGTTATCCGCGGCGCAATGCATTGCACCGCTACATAAAATTCAAAAATCACAAATCCCCTTGCATCTTGTCAGAAACCCAGAAACTCAGAAACTTAGAAACGCCGCAGGCATAGAACGGCGAAGCCCTCAACGAAGTTAAACCCAGAAACGCCGCAGGCATAGAACGGCAAAGCGAGAACTCCAATCTAAAATCGTAATTCGTAAATCGTAAATATTATTTATTTTTGCAGAAAATTTCAAAAACGATGTCAAAGAAGGAATACGCACCGCTTCTACCGATAGAACTGCGGAACAAAATAAAGGAATACCGTGCTAAGGGATACAAGATTCCGCCGCTGAGAATAATTCGTAGCGAGGAACAGATTGCTGGCATACGCGAAAGCGCAAAGATAAACACCGCACTGCTCGATTACATTTCAGAAAACATTCGTGAGGGCATTACCACTCAGGACATTGACGACATGGTTTACGAATTCACCACTTCACACGGTGCAATTCCCGCTCCTCTTCACTACGAAGGCTACCCAAAGAGTTGCTGCGTGTCGCGCAACGAAATCGTCTGCCACGGCATCCCGAGCAAGAAGGAATTCCTCCGCAATGGTGACATCGTAAATGTTGATGTTTCAACCATTTACAACCGCTATTTCTCCGATGCTTCACGAATGTTCATGATAGGCGACGTGAGCGAGGAATGCCAGCGACTGGTAAAAGTGACAAAGGAATGTCTCGAAATAGGCATAGCCACAGCACAGCCATGGGCTCGTATGGGCGATGTTGGTGCAGCAATCCAGGAACACGCCGAAAAGAATGGCTATTCTGTAGTTCGTGAACTTTGCGGACACGGCTGCGGTGTAAAATTCCACGAACCGCCCGAGGTTCTGCACTACGGCAAGCGCGGCACCGAAGAACTTATCATCCCCGGCATGACCTTCACCATCGAACCGATGATAAACATGGGCAAGAAGGAAATCTTCATCGAAGAAAACGACTGGACCGTCGTCACCAAGGACCTCAAGCCCTCGGCTCAATGGGAACACCAGATTCTGATTACAGAAACGGGAAACGAAATATTAACGTATTAGGCGAAAAGGCTTGAAGGCTCAAACATACGCAATTCATTGCGTCTCAAGAGAAATGGCGTAAGCATAGAAACGGAAACATTGTACAGTCGCGGCGCGCCACGACTCAACAAGAAACGGGCGTAGCCCATTGAAACGCCGAAGGCATAGAAACTCAGAAACGGCGAAGCCATAGAAACGTGAAACACAGAAATGGCGTCAGCCCTAGAACTGGAAATATATGAACGCCTGCATGTCGGAGCAAATCGACTGATATACCACAAATATTACAAGCAGAACCACTGTGGCATGAACCCAATGCGGCATATCGATGAACTTGTCGCGCCACTTGTCTTTCAACCGACCGCTGAACCAATGCGTCAGATAGCCAAATGCCATGAGCAGGAACACCTTGTAGTAGGCGGCAATCACTGCTGGGACATACTCGAAATGGAAATTGGTGAAAACGTTCTTAAACATGGCAATGGCTGTATCGAAATCCTGCGAGCGGAAGAACACCCATGTTACCGTTATGAAAAGGAAGGTGTTGAGTACCCTGATAAAATTCACAAACCCACCATTGAACTTTGCAAACGGACTGATTTTCTGCCAGTACTTGTCGAAAATCAAGCCCACGCCGTTAAGTCCGCCCCACACGAGGAAATTCCAGCTTGAGCCGTGCCACATACCACCGAGAAGCATGGTTATCAGTCGGTTAATATTCGACTTGATGCCGTCTGCCACCGAAGGCACAAACCTTATAAGCAGGAACAGCACTAGCGCAAATGCCAATATTGCAACGGTTACTATCCAATTCGATGCCATCAGCATGATAACCAGCAGGATGAACCCGAAATTCAGATAGGTTCCGATTGTTGCCTTGCGGTTTCCACCAAGCGGAATATAGAGGTAGTCCTTGAGCCACGACGACAGCGAAATGTGCCAGCGCGTCCAGAATTCGGAACAGTTTTTCGACTTGTACGGCGAGTTGAAGTTCTTGCTCAGGCGGAAGCCCATCAGCAAGGCAACACCTATGGCAATGTCGGTATAGCCCGAAAAGTCGCAGTACAGCTGCAACGAATAGCCGAACATTGCCATCAGCGACTCGAAGCCAGTGTACATGTCGGGATTTGTAAACACGCGGTCGATAAAGTTGACGGCAATATAGTCGCCAATCATAATCTTCTTTACCAAACCCTTGAGTATCATAAATACAGCCGAGCCAAACTCGTAGCGTGTAAGCGAATATTTCTGGTATATCTGCGGCACAAATTCCGAAGCACGGACAATAGGTCCGGCAACCAACTGCGGGAAAAACGACACATAGAATCCAAAGTCGATTATGCTCTTAACAGGCTCAAGCTTACGACGGTAAATATCTATGGTGTAGGACATTGTCTGGAAGGTGTAGAACGAAATTCCAACCGGCAGGAATATTTCCGACAGGTTGAACTGCGTACCGACCAGCATATTCGACAGTCCTGCAAGGTAGTTTGTCGCTACCAGGTGCGTGCCGAACATCGAATTGAAGGCATCGACGAAGAAAAACGTGTATTTGAAATATGAAAGTATGAAAAGGTTTATGAAAACGCTGAGAACCAGATAGGTTTTCCGTTTTCCTTCCTTTTCCGACCTATGGATTGCATTACCTATGAAATAGTTCAGTATAATATTAACTATCAGTAGGATAAAGAAGAATCCGCTCGACTTGTAGTAGAAGAACAAGCTTGCAAGGAACAAATACAACGCCCGAAGTTTCGGACGGTTGCAGATGAACGAATATCCGAACAGAACCACTGCGAAGAATATCCAGAAGAACATCTTCGTGAAAATCAATGGCGAATTCTCATCGTACAGAAATATGTTTTGTAAAAATTCAGTCACAATTCAAAATTTGAGGGCGCAAAATTAATGAACAATTGATAATGAGCAATGGACAAATAACAATAATAATTACGATTTTACATGAATCGCTTTTGCAAAGCGATAATGTTTTTTTTTACCGACTAAAATATTGTATCTTTGTTGCTTGACAAATATTATTTTTTGGAAATGAGAATGAAGGCTAAATGGCTTATATGCTTATCGATAGTGTTGCTCTGTCTGTTTGCGATACTAGGTTGTAGCAACAAGAAAAAGGACGTTGTAGCGGAAGGAAATGCTGTGTACTACTGGCGTACTACATTTAGAATGAACGACTACGAACGCAATTTTCTGAAGGAACACAACGTCACCAAGATGTATTTGAAATTTTTCGACATTGTAGAAAATTGGGATGGAAAAATTATGCCTGTCGGAACAACAATTTTTATCGATTCCATTCCCAAGGATGTGACTATTGTGCCTACCGTTTTCATAACCTCGGAGGCCGTTGCCAAATATCCGGAGTTCATCGACAAGATGTACAAGCGTGTGGAGGATATGGCTTCGGCAAATGGTGTCAAGTATAGCGAGATTCAGATCGACTGCGACTGGACAGAAAGCACTTCGGAGCAATATTTCGCATTTATGAAGCAGCTGAGGACTATTCTCGAACCCAAAGGAATAGAACTTTCGGCTACAGTACGTATGTTCCAGCTCGACTACGAAGCTCCCGAAGCCGACTACGGCGTGCTTATGTGCTACAATACGGGTAATCTAAAGGACTGGGAAACCGACAATTCAATACTCGACATCAAGGATGTGAAGCCGTACATGAGCAAGTTGTCGGGTTACAAGTTGCCGCTTTCGGTGGCTTTGCCATGTTTCTCGTGGGATGTTACGTTTGGCGGAGAGAAGAATTTGCTCGGCATCGAGTACAACAGCTACGATTTTTCCGATAAGCGTTTCAGCAAGATTTCGGAAAACAAGTACGAAATCGACAAGGACAAGGAGCGCGACACATATTACGACTACTGGACACCTAGCTATGTCCGCCACGAGGAGGTTTCGCTGAAGGACATTCTCGAAGTCAAGGATATGGTTGTGTCAAAAATGTCGGACAAACCTTCGCAGATAGTTTTGTATCAGCTCGATTCTGTTAACCTTTCTAAATTTTCAAGCGATGAGGTGGAAAAGATTTATCGTTAGTGCGCTGCTTGTTGCGGCAGTTTCGTCGAGTTTCGCCTGCGGTTATTGCGAACCCGATGCGTCGAGTACATATATGTTCAAGACATACGACATTGCTCCCTACTTGCAATATAAGGAGAATGCCAATTTCTATAATGTTGGATTCTGGTATCAGTATGCAAACAAGGAAGTGCCACGTTCGGAAGTGTGGGCTGCGCTAAATGATTGCCATGCCGTCGATGTTGAAAACGGCAAAAATGCCTTTTTCGCATATCTGAAAAAAAAGCACGATTCCGATGCATTGGCATACTGGGAAACTGTATTAGCTTTTCAGGACCTAACTGGCGATGAATGGGACTATGCCGAGAGTGTTGATAGCGTTGCTATGCGTGAGATGGCAAAAACTCTCGAAACTATTGGTAGAAAATGCGATGATGCTAGCCTTAAGGAACGCTTTGCATACCAATATATACGCATAATGTTTGCTCTGAACGAGTACAAGCAATGCCGTCAGGCGTGGGAGAACGGTGGCGAGCAGTGGCAGGATACAGTGCTAAGAAAGCAAGGCCGTTTGTACTATGCTGGAGCATTGTTCTACACTGGTGAACTTTGCAAGGCTGCCGACATTTACGGCGAGTGCAGCGACTGGAACAGCTTGCGATTTTTCAAGGGGAAGCTTGAGTTTATGCAGGAACTGTACAATTACAATCCTAGGTCGAAGGCATTAATGTTTTTCGTACAGAATTACGAAAATTCGTATCAGGATGGCAAGAATGTGGATGTCAAGAAGTTTACAGATTTCTGCAAGCAGGTTCTGAAGGAAAAGAAAACCGACAATCCGGCAATGTGGCAGGCTGCACTTGCTCACATTGCTTTTCTTGACCGCGACTACGCCAAGGCTATCGAAATGATTGAAAAAGCCTGCAATATGGATGGAGACCCGATTGTCAAGGATAATGCACGTTTTCTTAGACTTGTCTATCATGCCGCCGACACTAAGGCGTCCAACTACGACGACCTGCTATATGTCGATTTGCCTTGGTTGCTGAAAAAAGTGAACGAAGCCGATGAGTATCATTCAAAAAACGGGAACGGATACGCACATTTTATCAATATTCTGCGTCGCGTAGTTTTTGTTTATGCATTCCCGCATTAT
>CACWOG010000053.1:12322-22095 GCA_902762455.1 uncultured Bacteroidia bacterium
GCGTGTATGGCGGCTGCAATACTCAATGCCTACGACGAACAGTTTTGCTACAACAAGCAACATCGTGCCGAGTTGCGCAGCAATCCAAACGAAACAGGAAGCTGGGACTATTCTACATTCTATTTCAACTATCTCGATACCACATCGGTGGAGAATGTAAAGGATTTTCTTGCGTTTGTAAAGTCGAGGGGCAAGACAAATTTGGAAAAGTCGCTTATTTCGTTCGGCTATGTGAACGAAAGCATGATGAACGAACTTATCGGTACAAAGTATATGCGTTTGCACGATTATGCCAAGGCCATCGATTATCTCCAGAAGGTAAGTCCTGCCTTCCTCAAGAAGCAGAACATCACCGATTATCTGAAGCGCAATCCGTTTGAGGAAGATTGGATTACTGCAAAGAACGAAAAGGCAAGCATTTACGGCGATTTCAAACCGGCAACCATTTATGCGACATCATCAACCAAGTTGCAGTTCTGCATAATAATGAAGATGTTGGAAGACAAGATTCACAGCCTGACCGACAATGAGGAGTGCGCTGTTCTGAATTATGCCTATGCTGTTGGTCTTGTGCAAGCCGAAAAGTGGTGCTGGGCACTTACCCAATACGCCAAGAGCAGTGATGACTGGAACGGTGGTTTATTCCAGAGCATCAACAATCTGCAAACCGATGACAACGGTTGGGACTATTTGACGTCACGGTCGTATATGTTGCAGGACCAATATAATAAGGTATATTCTTGCCTTGACAATGCCGAAAAAAATACAAAAAACCGAGAACTTATAGCTCGTTGCCAGTATATGCGCGGAGTAGTCGATTTAGACGATTCGCACAAGTGGCAGTATTATCGGAATCTTATAGGTGAGTACGCAAATACTAAGTTTGTCAGCAACGAAAGGCGTCATTGCGACTGGCTTTGCGACCACAGGTAGAACTGCTATAGGAAAAGCATAAGGTATATTTGTGCCATTATGCCTGCCACTATTACAATAGGAATTATAATTTTGGCAACTTTAATTATGAATTCGTTCATTATTTGCCTGTCTTCCAGTCGGTAGCAACAGTGAAACGATAATGCATTCTGTGCAGTAAGTCTTTGCAGGCATTCCGAAATGTCATTTTCGGTTATGCCATTGTTCATTTGTTTTTCCATTACTTTTGACATAAGCACATCCTTGTCAATAAACATGTGTCCGTTTGCGGTTTCGAGGATGCATTTGTCAAGTTGCGAATAGTTTCTGTCAATTTTTTTCATGTTTTTTAGTTTTTAATTCGGAGACAAAGTTCAGGTATAGTTTGCGACATTTTGTGTCGTAGGTCGTCGAGGTTTATTTTTTTTGAAATAAATTACAAAGTATTCATATTTTTACTATATTTGCAGTCTATAAATACATGCTGGATATGAGCTATAAGACAGTTAAATTTGTGATAGACCTGTTGAAAAAGAATGGTTTTGTGTTTAAAAGTCAGAAGGGTAGCCATATGAAATTTGAGAAGGATGGGAAAATAGTGGTCGTGCCAAATCATGGTAGCAAAGGAATAGAAAAGGGAACTTATCACAACATACTGAAACAAGCAGGAATAGATGAAGAATAAAATGCAATTAGATATGAAGACAGTAGAAGTAATTGTAGAATATGCAGGTAAAAATTTGAGTGCGTATATTGAAGGTGTTCCAATAGTAACAGTTGGTAACGATTTGAGTGAGTTGGAGCATAATATGCGAGAAGCCATTGAACTCTATTTGGAAGACAATCCTAATCCGTGTGAGCAACTTACAGGAGATTATGAATTGAAATTCCGTATTGATACAGCAACCTTTATAAATTATTATAGTAGCATTTTTACGAAGGCTGCTCTGAGTCGTATTACAGGAATAAACGAGCGTCAGCTATGGCACTATGCTGCAGGAGTGCATAAACCGCGCCGTAAGCAGGCAGAGAAAATACAAAATGGCATAAAATCATTAACAAAGGAATTGGAAGCTATTAGTTTGGCTTAGATATTTTTTGAAAAAACAACTGATTTTTCTAAAAAGCATTATATTTGCGGAGTAAAATTTAAATTAATACGAATATGAAGAAATTACTTTTTCTATTAGTTCCTGCATTCTTGTTGGTTGCTTGCTGCAATAACGAACCTAAGCAGGAAGCCGCTGCAGAAGGCGAACAGAAATGCTGCAACAAAGAAGGCGAACACAAGTGCTGCAAGGAAGGTGAACACAAGTGCTGCCACGAAATGAGCGAAGAGCAAAAGGCCGATATGGCTGCTTGGGAAGACTGGGCAAACCAGACCGACGAAAAGAAGGCAGAACTCTTGAACAAGCGCAAAGAATGCTACGACAAGATGGTTGCTGAAAAGAAAGCCAGAGAAGAAGAAATGGCTGCAAAGAAGGCTGCTTTCGAAGAAGGAATGGCTAACTGGGACAACCTGAGTCTTGACGAAAAGAAGGCTTTGTTTGACAATATGCCTTGCTGCGGAAAGTGCCACAAAGGTCACGGTTGCTGCAAAGGCGAAGGCAAGTGCTGCAAAGAAGGCGAACACAAGTGCTGCAAGGATGGTGAACACAAGTGCGGCAAGGATGGTGAACACAAGTGCGGCGAAAAGCACGAAGGTTGCCAGCATCACAACGACTAATCGAAATTTCAAAGAAAATCAAAAAAGCTACGCTTAGGCGTGGCTTTTTTGTTTGTATTTTTCTCTCCCTACCTAACAAAAAACAACTACCTTTGTCCTCTCAAAATTCAAAACGATGAAAGTTAGGAATACATTGATATTCATATTGATAATATTCGCAGTCATTGCTGGCGTAATGGCTGTTTTCCCTAAGGATGGCATTAGAATCACAGAAAATTTTGTACTTCACTGCCCGTCGTTCAGCGACTTTTGGCCATCGTCGGCAAAGACGGAGCCTTCGGTTGACCTTGACTCCCTGCTTTCGAGCCAGATAAACATCGACGAGCATATTCCAGAAAAAACTCCAGCCAAACTGAAGGATATGCCCGAATATGTAGAGCAGCCCGACCCGACTTCCGACAATGTTGTCAGCGACGATGCATCAAACTACAATATCGAGGACATAAAGTCGGCTGTAAATCCGCTCGAAATGTCAGCCGGCAACAGTACCGCCCTCGACAATTTCTTCCGCAAACTCTCTCACCACGGCGAGTACGAGAAAATCAGGATTCTGCACTACGGCGACAGTCAGCTCGAAGGCGACCGCATCACTGCATACATAAGGTACAAGATGCAGGGACGGTTTGGCGGATGCGGTGTCGGAATGTGCTCTCCTGTAGCAGTTTATGCACAGTATAGTATGAAGCAGGAAGCTTCGGAAGGCTGGATTCGCTGTCCGGGATTCGGTAAGCGTGACCCCGCCGTGACACACAGGAAATATGGTCCGATGATGGCATTCAACCGCTTCTCACCAATCCGCGATTCGCTGTGGGAACGCCCCGAAGAGCCTTACACAGCTTGGCTGAAATTCACCAAGTCGTCGATGGGATATGCCAACACGCGCAAGTTCAAGAATGTATATATATATTATGGTAACTGCACCGAGGAGGTCAACATAACCATAAAGGTCGATGGTGCGGTTGTCAACGAAGGCCGTATGCCAGTTTCGGAAGGCTTGAATGTGTATGCCTACAAGTCGCCCGACTATATCAGCGATGTGATGTTTGAGTTTGAGGCTTTCGACAGTCCCGACTTCTACTGCGTGTCGCTTGAGGACGACCACGGAATACAGGTTGACAATATTGCAATGCGCGGTTGCAGCGGTGAGGTTTTCACAGGAACCGACCGTTCGCTTCTGTCGTCGTCGTATGCCAAGCTCGGTGCCGACTTGTTCATATTGCAGTTCGGTGCCAATGCCGTTCCCAACACCAAGGACGAGAAGGGCGCATCGTATTTTGTAAGTCTTTTCATGTCGCAGGTGCGCACCATCAGGGCTATGTGTCCAAATGCATCGATTATGATTGTTGGTCCTAACGACATGTCAATCAAGAACAAGGATGTTTATGAAACTTATCCTATGCTCGACACTATGGTCACGATGCTTCGCGATGCTGCCCTACGCAACAACTGCGCATTCTGGGACACTTACAAGGCTATGGGTGGGCGCAATTCGATGCCCAAGTGGGTTGAGACCGACCCACCGCTGGCAGCAAAGGACTACACGCATTTCTCACCGCAGGGCGCGCAGGTAATTTCCAACATGCTCTACAATGCGATAATCGTGGAATACACTAACTATTTGCAGAGGAATAAATAAAGATGATTCAGAGAATTTGTTAAATGCAGTTCTATTTTCAACATATTTTAGCACAAACAAAACGTCATTCCGCAAGTCAGAACATACATGCGATACGGAACGGGGAGCATTGTAATGTTCGATTGTGCGGAACGCAACAGCCTCGTGAAGCAAAGCGAACAATCTCCCTTCGAAATATTTTCAGATGGAGATTCCGTACAGACATGCTCACAAGCAACGTTCCTTGTGCTGTTCGCTTTGTCTTACGGAATGACTGCGAGAACAGGAATAAACATACTGAAATTAAATGTCAAGGTACAACAAAATTGTTGTTGATGCTAATATTCATGGGCATTTCGCTTGCCGGCGTAGCCCAATCTCTGTCGTTCCCTTATCCCGAACGCAAATACGACTTCGTAAACTACGATTCGTCAGTACTTTACACACCAGTCGGCAATCCCAACCTCGAAACTTTCTTCAACAAGCTCGACCATTTCTATTTCGATGGTGATGAGGGCTTTACCGTGTTGCATCTTGGCGATTCTCACATTCAGGCAGGGGTGGTTTCGTGGTGTCTGCGCAGGCATTTCGAAAGTCTTTGCCACGATTCGCATGGCGATTTCGGTTTGCTTGCTCCTTTGTCGATTGCTCCAAAGAACAACCACCCATATTATTATGTGTCGCGAAACTCTGGCAACTGGAAGTTTGAACGCATAATAAAGAATGAGACGGGAACGCAAATCGGGCTTTCGGGATTTGTCGCTTTTACAAAGGACAGTCTTGCCAACCTCACATTTGCATTTCCGAAGCGCTCGATGAAAGAGAAGCACGAGTTTACAAAGGTGAAACTGTTACACGGCGTTTCCGACACCTGTTACGACATATTTACCAATGTGGATTCGCTGATGGTTGATTGCACCACCGACTTTACCGAAGGCTATACCGAAATGGTGTATTCGCATTCATTCGACTCGTTGGTATTCAAGTTTGTACGCAATGTTGATTCACGAGCAAGTGCGGAGATGCATGTGCATGGGGTTTTGGTTGAGGATTCTTTGCCGAATGTGAATTTTATTACCATTGGGACAAATGGTGCATCAACCGAATCGTACATAAAGGAGAAGCATGTGCTTGAACAGCTTGAAGTAGTGAAGCCCGACCTTGCTATTGTCGCCCTTGGCGTGAACGATGCGTCGGGAACTAATTTCGATAAGGGCAGGTTTGTGCAGAACTACAAGAAAATTGTGAACGCAATACTTCAAGCAAATCCTGATTGCGCTATAATCTTTGTCAGCAACAATGATTTCTGTACAAAGCGTGGTGGTAACAATCACAATCAGCCTTTAGTTGTCGAGGCGATGAAGGATTTGTCAAAAACTTATCACGCATCGTTGTGGAATCTTTTCGCAGTAATGGGCGGGCAACGGTCAATATACACCTGGCAGAAGCACGGACTGGCCAATACCGACAAGATTCACTTTACCAACGATGGCTATATGTTGGAAGGCGACTTGCTTTTCGGTGCGATACTTAGGGAGTACGAGAAGCATTTGAAAAAAATTACTAATAATGAGAAATAGGGTAAGTGAAATCTGCATATGTACGAGACTTCTGCTTAGTAAAATTCAGATTGCATTACGAAATTAGCAGCAACTTCAATTGATTATCATCTTTGAAGCCAGAATCTTGTCAACTATCGCTATATCACCTTCTATATGGAATATTATGTTTAGTCGCTTGTTATGTGTTCGCAATTGCTTTGCGTGAGGATGATATTGGCGTACTGATAAGTAACGGCTTTCTGGAATAATGCCTGCAAGATAGCGCAATGACATAATTTCAGCTTGCAATTCACGAGAATATTTTGCCGCATGTTCTGGAGTGTTAACGCTTACTATATAGTTTGCAATATATTCAATGTCAGCAAAAACCGTATCAAGTATTTTTACTGAGTACTCTTTCATAACTTTTGAAGCACAGCCTGTTCCAACTTTTCTATGAATTCTTCAACTGTATGTAAACGATTCATAGGAGTTGCTTCAACTTGCTGAGCACTTTCGGAATTTCCGTTTTTTAAAGTAGAACTTTTTAGAGTATGTGTTGGTGCAACAATTTCCATTGTTCAATACAATTTTTACAACAACAAAAATACTATAAATATCTTAACAGACAAAATCATTTTTATGTTTTTCTTGCAAACAGATGTGCGTATCAGTTTTTTATCTAAATTTGCGACCTCATAAATTTATCATAAATATGATTGAGTACAAGGACAATGTGGAGGCTGCAAATGCCTTGAGGTCGAAATACGACGAGATGCTTGTCGAGATTGGCAAGAAGATTTACGGTCAGGACCAGGTTGTGAAGGAAGTGCTGATTTCTATTTTCAGCCGTGGACACTGCCTGCTGGTAGGTGTTCCGGGACTGGCAAAAACCTTGTTGGTAAACACCATAGCCGAAGTTCTCGGTTTGAAGAACAAGCGTATCCAGTTCACTCCAGACCTTATGCCATCGGACATTATCGGTAGCGAAATTCTTGGTGAAGATCGTCAGTTCAAGTTCATAAAGGGCCCGATTTTCGCAAACTTCATCCTTGCCGACGAAATCAACCGTACCCCGCCTAAGACTCAGGCCGCACTGCTCGAAGCAATGCAAGAACGCTCGGTTACCGCTTCGGGTACAATCTACAAGCTCGACGAACCATTCTTCGTCATGGCTACCCAGAACCCAATTGAGCAGGAAGGTACATATCCGCTTCCCGAAGCACAGCTCGACCGTTTTATGTTCAACATAAATGTCGGCTACCCGAGCCTCGACGACGAAATCCGCATAGTGAAGAACACTACCGCCGACAAGAATTTTGAAATCAAGCAGATTCTAAGTGCCGAGGAAATCATTTATTTCCAGAACCTTATCCGTAAGATTCCAATAAACGACAATGTACTCGAATATGCAGTGCGCCTTGTAAACAAGACTCGTCCCGATTCGGAGATTGCCCCCGAAATCACACGCAAGTTCATACACTGGGGAGCAGGACCACGTGCATCGCAATACCTTGTCATCGGAGCGAAGACGGTGGCAGTGCTTAACGGCAAGTATTCTCCAGACATTGAGGATGTTCAGGCAGTTGCAAAGATTGTTCTGCGCCACAGGGTTGTTAAGAACTATAAGGCCGAAGCTGAAGGTCTTTCCATCGAGGACATCATCGACGAACTTGTGAAAGACTAAGTTTCACCAAACTTATCGCAGATGAAATTCAGGTTTGCGCTGACATTGATTCTCGTTTTTGCGACTTTGCTTGCATTGGCGCAAAAGAAAGTGGAGATTCTTCACGCAAACACCTTGGAATACAGCAAGAAGTCTGGCATCGAGGCTAAGCGTTTGCTCGGCGATGTTGTCTTCCGACACGATGAAATCTATATGTTCTGCGACTCGGCATATTTCTACGACGAGACCAACTCGGTGCAAGCATATAACAATGTGCGCTTCAAGCAGGGCGATACCATTCTGCTCATAGGCAAGTACGCCGAATACGACGGCGACATCCGCATGGCCAAGATGCGCGATTCGGTGATTATGCAGCACAACAAGTCGTATCTCATAACCGACTCGCTTGACTACGACCGAGATAAGAACTTGATTTACTACTTCGAGGGCGGACGAATGTACGATGGCGATAACCGTCTGCGCAGCCAGTGGGGATATTACTACACAGAGACTTACGACTATTATGCCGTCGAGGGAGTGGTGCTGAAAAATCCCGACTATTCCATTACAAGCGATACTCTCAGGTACAATACTGAAAGCGAGATTGCCGACTTTTTCGGTCCTACCGAGATAGTTTCCGACTCCAACTACCTGTACTGCGAATATGGTCGCTACAACACAGTCACCGATGAGGCCAACCTGACAAAGAATGCCTGGCTACAGTCGGGCAGCAACTATCTCTACGGCGACAGTCTCTACTACGACCGCAAAATCCGCTATGGCGAAGGTTTTCGCAATGTGTCGATAATTGACACTTCGAACAATATGATTGCCAGCGGAAACTACGGCTATTTCTACGAGGAACCCGAGAAGGCCTTTATGACCGACAGCACCTTGCTTACATACGTAATGGACGGCGATTCGCTGTTCATTCATGCCGACACCATATTCATTACTACCGAAAAGCTAGGCGACACATTGGATTTCAAGCTGATGCGGGCGTTCCACAAGGTGCTGGCGTTCAAGTCCGACGGGCAGGCACGCTGCGACTCCATAGCCTTCCACTCCAACGACTCCATTGCCGAGCTATTCTATAGCCCCATAATGTGGAGCGACAACATGCAAGCCACAGCCGAATACATTTCGGTGAAGTTCGTCAACAAGGAGCCAGATTCGTTTGTGATGAAAAACTCATCGTTCCTGTGCCAGCACATCGAGGACGACTACTACAATCAAATAAACTGCAAGAATATCAACGGCTACCTGAAGGACAAGAAGTTGTACCGCACCGATCTTTTTTCAGACTGCCAGACCATATATTATATAGAGGACGAGGATGCAAATGAATTTGTGGCGCAGAACAAGCTCCTAAGCAGTAATATGCGTGTATTCTACGAGGACAAGACCATAAAGGACATTATGTTCTTCGAGAAGCCCGACGGCCTTGCCCTGCCTATGGACCAGATAACCGACGACAAGTTGTTCCTCAAGAACTTCAAGTGGTTCGACAGCGTGAGACCCAAGGAGAAAAATGATATTTTCGTGTGGAAGGAGTTGGTTAGTAATGGACAGAAAGAATAAATCTCAAAGAACAAAAATGTTCATAACGCGACCAGGCATTGGTCCTATTTGAACTCTTGCGCTGTGATGGTAAAATACTGAAAATCAAGAACAGATGCCTTTTTATAAGCATTCCCTAGTTTCGTCTTACATTGTAAGTACCTGTTATTAATTTTTTTACGAAAAAAACGCACATAGGACAGAAATAAAAATTATTTTTGCACGATTTTTTTTACGGAAATGTGGTAACACAACTATTACAATGAAAAATTTTTACCTAACAAAGGGAAAATTAGAATCGTTCAGAAGACTCTTTTCAGGATACAAAAGCACTAAACATTATAATCTGCCTTTGCTAATTTTACTTGCGCTAATCTTTTCGACATTTTCCGTGCCTGCGCATTGTCAGGATTTGCTTGGAGAAGGAACATCTGACAGTCCATATATTATTGAAAGCAAAACAGATATGGACAAATTAGCCGATTATGTAAATGAGGGAGGAAGTACGGCTGGGAAATACTACAAAGTTTCTGAAAGTTATAGGTCAGACGGAAGCATTTCAAAGGTTATTGGCAATTCCGAATCAAAAGTGTTTGAAGGCAACTTCGATGGAAATGGCGTGTTGCTCGAATTGGATATAATTTCAGGCGATTATTCTGGACTTTTTGGCTTCGTAGGCGGAAAGGCTATTATAAGCAATGTGAATACAACGGGCAGAGTGTCTGGAAATGGCTATTGTGCAGGAATCGCAGC
>CACWOG010000054.1 GCA_902762455.1 uncultured Bacteroidia bacterium
GATTATGGTCGCTATGCCGACAAGGATGGCAAGTTGCATGTGGCTTTCACTGCTACAAACCACACTACTGGCGGTAATTCTGGAAGTCCAGTCATCAATGGCAATGGCGAGCTGATTGGCGTCAATTTCGACCGCAACTGGGAGGGCACTATGAGCGACATTATGTACGACCCGGAGATGTGTAGAAATATATCTCTCGACATCCGCTACGCCTTGTTCCTGATAGACAAGTTCGCAGGAGCAAGCCATTTGATTGACGAAATGGAGATTAGAAAGTAATATTTTGAAAATATTTCTGAAAAAAGAAGGCTGTCGAATTTGTTTTCGACAGCCTTCTCTTTGTAATGCAAAAGCATAGTTTGTCCCTACTTACGGATAACAGGAGCATTATACAAGTCAAATTCTTTCATTACTGTATTGTAGTCGGTGTTTTCGATTTCGTTCATCGACTTTGAGGCTATGACAGTCTTTGGTATCAAAATCAACCTATATTGCATTGTGAAATCTGCTGTCCATGTGTAGCCTTCTCCAGCATCGGCAGAAAAGACAAAAATACCATTGTCGGTAAATGCATAATCATACAATTGTAATTCATTGGTTGACGGAAGTGGCATCCATACATCTTGACCTGATGTATTGCCAATTTTTATATATGCAAGTATAGCCTGGGTTGAAAGGTTGGTGTCTTGCAATTTCGTATAATTTCCCGTCACAATTTGTTTGCCAGTTGCATTGCTGAAGGTAATGTCAAATTCATAAACACTACTTTGTGTGACGATAACATCCTTTGAGCATCCAGATGCAAATACCAATGCAATCATTACTCCAATAACAAAAAATACACATCTTTTCATTTTACATCGTGCCGAGTTATATACCATTCGGCCCCGTCGGTTTTAAATTAATATTGTTTTTACGATGCAAATGTGGTGTAATTACATCAATGCAAAGTGCATCTTGCAATCTAAGTCATCAAATATGACATTTGCAACCTGCAATTTGTAATTTGCAATTTGCGGATAGCGAAGTGCTAATTGATTTTTCCAATCCTTACATCAAACTCATCCTTGCGGTTTTCCGACACGAAAAATGGCTTTGATGTTCCAGCAAGATAAATTTCACTGCCCTGTACCTTGTGTATCTTGTCGAGGTTTACAATCTGGTTCTTGTTGATTTGCATAAAGTTGCCCGAAAGCTGTTCGAGTATCGCATCGAAAGTGCTATATACCGAATCGGTCTTGTTTGTGCCTGTGTAATGGATGACCTTTATTCTTGAATCACCGCCTTCCGACATTTCAAACACTTGCGACGATATGTAGGATATTGATGCAGCCTTTATTTTCAAGTTGTTAAGATTGAGCAACTGCTTCGATTGCTCTTCCTTTTCGTTAACGACAATATGCATTTCCTTTGAGGCGTAAAGTTGCTGTTCCAGCGAAGCGATACGCCCTTCCATTTCCGCCATGCGCCTTGCAATGTTGTCGGGATTTTCATCGTCGTTTTTCTTTCCCCTTACAAAATTCCTTATTGTCGGGAATGTCACTGCTATGAGAAATATTGAAAGTGTAAAAAACAGCAGTACAAGCGAAATGTTTAGTATGACATCGAACATAGCTTTTTTGTTTGCAAAAATAAGCAAATTTGCGCGACATCAATTAGCAAAAAAATTGCTCGCGATTACAAATAAATTGTGTTTCGTTGCAAATTATAGTTTGAACAAAAATGCATGGAAGGAATATTCCATGCAGTTAATTGTCTTTAAAATAAGACTTTGCGTTCTCTGTGGGAGGTACATGCATAAACCTGCCCTTTACGTCTTGATAATGCTTTTGTTTTTCATTCCGTAACCACACCCAACGCATTGTAAAAAGATAGGCAAGTATTGGGAAACTTTGCAGTCATTCATCTCATGAGAATGCTATAAGCGGAGTAACTTTCTTGCCCTTAATCGAAATTTAGTATTTATAACAATACCATCCTGTCTTATCATCTCCATTATAATCTGGGTCTGCATTATGAAGGTCAACTGTGTATTCCGCACAATTCTTGTAAACTCCACTAACATCTTCCACTTCGTCTTCAAGGACTACTACTCCAGATTCATAATATTTGCATTGGCAATATTTATGACAAGACGACATGCCTAATAATAGTCCTGCAATAACCAAAATTCCAAACAAAAACTTTTTCATTTCCATATTCACCAGTTATATCCCATCGGCCCGTCGGTTTTAATAAAATTCTTGAAATATACTTTGCTTAATTACTTGCTTAACTCGTCGTATTTTTTCTCGACAGTCCTGCCACCTTCTATTTCGACAAGACAAGTCTTATCGTCCTTGAGCGATTTTATTGTACCCGACTTGAATCCGGTTAATTTATTACCCCAACTTACCTTATCGCCAGTCTTAAATCCACGATAAGATCTTTCGGCACCGCCATTTGCCGACTTCTGACCATATACATCACCTTCTATGGCGAAAAATGCTTTGCCCGAAATCCTATGATAAACCAAATTGATTTTTGCATTCATTATAAATTCTCCTCCAGGAACTTTCCGTATAGTTTGGTCAACTGCCTCTTCAATATTAATTGCCTTTGATTTTTTCAAATCAGATTTTGAACCGCCTGAATACGATGCAACTAACGCATAATCAGTCTTCAATGAGACATTCTTTGTAGAAATAATGCTTAACTTTCCTACTTCCTTCACACTGATACACGAAGGCAAAACAAATGCTATCAATACCACTGCTGTTAAAAGTAATGCTTTCTTTTTCATTTTCTTTCATGCCGGTTATATCCCATCGGCCCGTCGGTTTTTATTACAAACAAAAATTACGGACGCAAAAGTCGGCAAATTAGGCACATAGAAATTCATTGCCGAAAACATTACGGCAATTTGTGTAAAAATCACGGGAAAATATGTAGATAAGGTGTGTGAAAGATTGTTTATACACAAATTTTTGTTCGCCTGTAATAGCATCAATAATCACAAAGACATTTTTTGTGCGACCTCTCCGAGGTCGTTTCCCCTCGTATCGTTGTGTTCTATAAATATGTAACCACTCCGAGGTTATTAATGTTGTAAAAAGCTAAACCTTCTTATGCGTTATTAGATGTAAGAGTTTTATGTTTAGTGGTTTGTGAAAAAAATAGTGGTGCTAGTTGCATTTTAAACATTTAACCTTTCCAGTTTTTTGTTTCATAACGACCTCAGCGAGGTCGGATGTGTATAGAAAATTTGTAAGACAATAACAGCGACCTCGGAGAGGTCGAATATTTCTTTTGATGCAATGTGTAGATAATCAATGCCTTACCTTTGCTTTCCAATCCTTATGTCAAATTCTGCTTTCCGTCCCTCCGAAACATAAAACGGCTTTGAAACGGTTTTCAAATATATTTCTTCGCCCTGAACCTTATGTATATAGTCGAGGTTTATGATTTGGTTCTTGTTGATTTGCAAGAAGTTGCCTGCAAGCTGTTCAAGTATGGCATCGAAACTGCTATATACCGAATCGGTCTTCTGCTGGTCGGCATAATGTATAATCTTCACGCGCGAATCGCCAGAACCCGACTGCTCGAATGTCTGCGACGAAATATGCGTTATGGATGTCGCATTTACCTTCAAATTGCTGACATTCAGGAGTTGCCGACCGTTGGAATCCTTGTCGTTCAGAATGATATGCGTTTCCTTCTGTTGCAATGCTACAAGCTGCTGCTCAAGCGTTTCGACCTTTGCCTCCAGTTCGACAACACGGATTTTCATTGTCTTTTCCTCTTCTCGCGCCTTGCGGCTGAACATCCGTCTCAAGTCGGGTATGCAAACACTAAGCAGGCATATTATAACAATGGCGCCAATAACGCTGAAAAGTACAGTCAGAAAGATTTCCATAGTTCAATTTTTGCTTGCAAATGTAAGCAAAAAACAAGCAGGTTATTTACAAAAAATGTAGAGTTTTCTACGAGTTAGTAACTGTTATTTACATTGTAGTTCTTTACAAATGCAAACAAAAACGGCTTACTTTGTTGTCGCTGCAATCCTGAATCCTACCCAAGGCGAGGGCATTGAGGGCTCCTTGTCTGCCCAGTTGTTGCCCGATGCTGTTCCGTCCGATGTCATTTCGGAAACATTGCCGACAGTGTTGGCGGAAATTCCTTTGGGCCCTAAAAAGTCAGCTCGTGGCTCTAATACGGTGCAGGTCGATGCAAAAGTTTTCCATTCTGATTCGGTTGGAAGACGGAACTCAATATTTTGATACTTGCGTTTTTTCTCGCTGTTATACTTTTCTGTCAGCCATTTGCAAAATTCTTCTGCCGATTTCTTGTCAATGTTCACTACTGGATAGGAAAAGTAGGCAGGATGAACGTGATACAATTCTACAAATGGTTCGTTGTAGGCATATTTTGTACGCCATTTTAGTGTATCGGGGTAGCATTTTGCATACAAGTCTTTCTTTTCGCTGTTTTTCAGGTCAGAAATAAATTGCATGTACATTTCGTTGCTCACATCATACTTCGACACATAAACATTGTCGGAAATTTTCACAAACGACTTTTCAATGTCCTTTACCTTGACATTCTGTGCGGAAATCGTCATTGTCGCAAAAAACAAAACGGTTAAAACAAAAGCTCTCATAATATATTTTTATTTTATCTTAGACAAAACGACGAATGTTTAATATTATTGTGTATGGTGAAAAATGTTTTAAAACTGAGATTTGGACATTTTTAGGTTGGCTTTATAACGTTCTAAATGTGGCTTTTGAATATAGAGAACAAAATACATTTTGCCCAGTTGACAAATTGTAGTACATTTGCAATCAAAATAATAGGTAAATTTATGAACAGACTATTTTTTGTCATATTCTCCATATTGCTGTCATTATCAGCATTTGCACAGCACGATTACGAAGGTCTTATTGATGTGAGACACTATACAATAAACCTTGACATCAGCGATTTTTCAGGAAAGACAATTTCGGGAAATACAGTTTTGAATCTAAGCACAACAGAGGAAAATGTTTCGACTATTTACCTGTATTTGTTGCATCTTACGGTAGATTCGATTGGATGCAATGACTATGAAGTCGCATCGTTTTCGCACAACGATTCCATCATAACGGTTAATTTTGCTTCTGCACCAGTTGCCGACCAGCCATTCGACCTTGATGTTTATTACCACGGTGCTCCACAGAAGGACCCGTCGGGATGGGGCGGATTCTATTTTTCGGGCAACTATGCCTTTAATATGGGATGCGGTTTTCAGGATGTGCCACACAATTACGGTCGCGTGTGGTTTCCATGTAACGACAATTTTACCGACAAGGCAAAATATACTACCATCATAACAACACAGTCGGAAAATACAGCTATTTCGAGTGGCGAACTTAATGAAATACAAATAGATGAAGAGTCTGGCAAAAAAACCTATTACTGGAATCTTACACAGGAAGTGCCAACATATCTGCAATCGGTAGCAGTGGGACCATACTATCACCATCATCATGTATATCATGGCATTTCGCGTGATATTCCTGTTGACATCTACGGCTACCCGACTGACAGCGCAAAGATTGCAGAGTCGTTCTACCGCCTCGATACAACATTGCGTGTTTATGAAAACCTGTTTGGTGAATATCCGTGGCAACGTATTGGCTATGTGTTGGTTAACTTCTCCGCTGGGGCAATGGAGCATGTAGGAAACATTTCGATAGGACGAACGTTTGTGACTTCGGGGCCAGGTGTTTACGAAACTTTGTACTACCATGAACTTTCGCATCATTGGTTTGGCGACCTTGTAACTTGCGCCTCCGCCGAGGACATGTGGCTAAACGAGGGCTGGGCAACATACTGTGAAACTATTTGGAAGGAATTTGTCTGCGGAGCAGAAGACGGCAGGAATTATCGCCACAACGCTCACTACAAGGTGCTTACAAAGACTTACCGCGACGACGGTTATCATCCGCTTACACCATTCCCTGTTGAAAATACATATTCATCAACGGTTTACGACAAGGGTGCCTCTGTAGTTCACACTTTGCGCCACTATCTTGGCGATGAGGTTTTCTTTGAGGCGATAAGAGCCTACCTTGCCGAATTTTCGTACAAAAATGCTACCTCGTACCAGTTCCGTGATTTCCTTACCCAGCATACAGGCATCGATATGACTCCATTCTTCGATTCGTGGGTGTTTACAAAGGGATTCCCGCATTTTTCGATTGACTCAACAAGTGTTGTCGCTAACGGAGGAAACTATGATGTTACCGTATATGTCCGTCAGAAAATGCTTGAACGCGAGAACTTTACCGATGGCAATAGGATAGAGATTGCATTTATGAAGTCAGATTTCTCTGTTGAAACGCGAGTACTGGAATTTTCTGGAGAAACTGGCAGCCAGACATTTACCTTGCCGTTTGAACCGGCACTTGTTATGTGTGACTATTACGAGCATACTTCCGATGCAACTATTGACGATGCTGTGTATGTGGATACTATCAAGAACATAACATTCCTGAATACAGATTGCAAGATGAATGTTATGGAAATAGAAGGTGAGGCTATGGTTCGTACGACTTGCAACTATGTTGCTCCCGATGATTTTATAGAGCCTATTGAAGGACTGGAGATTGTTCCGAGCAGGTATTGGCTTGTTGAGAGTATGCGTCCCGAAGTTTTTTCTGCGAAACTTATGATAACATTTAATTGTACGAATGTAGCAGGTTGGGAACATCCATATATTCAAAATTCTATGCGAGATTCGGTAGTATTGATTTATCGTCGCGACAGGTCTGAAAACTGGCAAGTACTTCCTGTACAATATAGTAGTGCAATGCAACGTTTTACCGTTGAAAATTTTGCCGATGGCGAATATGCACTTGCAATCCGCAATGGTTACGTTGGTACTTCAAAGCTTACCGAATCATCGTTTTCCGTATATCCGAATCCATCGTCGGGAATTGTTAATCTGACATTCGAGTCGGCATTCAGCGGCGATGTCAATGTAATCGACATGAGTGGTAAGGTGTTGGTTCATAAGAAAATAAGAAATTCCGAAATGGAATTGAACCTGAAACATCTTTCGGCAGGAACATACGTTGTTTCGGTTAGTGGCAAGTCGGGAATGGCTAGCAGAAAAATCGAAATAAGGTAGGACGCATTGAAACGCCGCAGGCATAGAACGGCGTCAGCCATTCAAACCCTTGAACATTGAAACGTTGAACGCTGACGCAAAGCATTGCGTCGGCTACAAACATTGAACCCTTGAACTATTGAACCTTTGAACCCTTAAACGCCGTAGGCAATCAAACGGCGAAGCCACATAAACCTAGAAACTGAGAAACGGCGTCAGCCATTCAAACGGCTTTAGCCATTCAAACTCATAAACAACTTCAAACGGCATCAGCCATATAAACTTTTTTCCTCTTGTGTTTCCAAAATTAAATTTGTACTTTTGCGTTTCCGAATTTATAATGGGTAAATAGCGGACTTTTTTAAGTAACAGATTGGTTTATAACAAGTAAAACAAATGAAGTTATCTCAATTCAAATTCAACTTGCCGGAGGAACTCATTGCTCAGTATCCTTCGAAGTTCCGTGACGAATGCCGTCTTATGGTTCTCAACAGAAAAACTGGCGAAATAGAGCATAGGGTATTCAAGGATTTAAAGGACTATTTCAGCGACAAGGACTTTATGATTTTCAACGATACCAAGGTTTTCCCTGCTCGTCTGTATGGCAACAAGGAAAAGACTGGCGCAAGAATCGAAGTTTTCCTTCTTCGCGAACTCAACCACGACCAGCGTCTGTGGGATATCCTTGTTGACCCGGCACGTAAGATTAGAATTGGTAACAAACTATATTTCGGCGAGGACGGCAACGAACTTGTAGCCGAAGTCATCGACAACACAACTTCACGCGGACGTACTTTGCGTTTCCTTATCGACGGCGACTATGACCAGTTCAAGAAAACCCTCTATTCGCTTGGCGAAACTCCGTTGCCAATGCATATCATCAAGCGTCCGACCGAACCCGAAGACGCTGAGCGCTACCAGACAATCTACGCAAAGAACGAAGGCGCAGTTGCAGCACCGACCGCAGGTTTGCATTTCAGCCGCGAACTTTTCAAGAGATTGGAGCTTGTTGGTGTGGAATTTGGCTTCCTGACCTTGCACGTAGGACTTGGCAATTTCCGCAGTGTAGATGTCGAAGACCTCACCAAGCACAAGATGGACTCGGAACAGATGTTTATCTCCCCAGAACTTGCCGACACGGTAAACCGCAAGAAGGAAGAAAATCGTCGCATCTGTGCAGTAGGAACAACCGTTCTCCGCGCTTTGGAATCGTCAATCACAACTACTGGTTTGCTTAAGCCATACGACGGCTGGACAAACAAGTTCCTCTTCCCGCCATACGAGTGTATGGTTCCTAACTGCATGATTTCAAACTTCCATCTGCCAAAGTCAACACTGATGATGTCGGTGGCAACCTTTGCAGGATACGAAAACCTGATGAACGCATACGAGGTGGCAGTAAAGGAAAAGTACCAGTTTGCAACCTATGGCGACGCAATGCTGATTATTTAATGGCGAACAGCCCAACTGGCATTCGCTATGAAACACAAATAATATATTCGATTGTACAGACGCAAAATTTTGCGTCTCAACAGAAACAAAAGACATATAAAACTATCGTTATGACCAAAATGACATCAAAGTACGTGGGTGGACTTCGCACCGAAAACACTCACCTTCAGTCGGGCAACAGAATCATAACCGACGCTCCGCTCGACAACCACGGCAAAGGCGAGGCTTTTTCGCCAACCGACTTGCTTGCAACTGCCTTGTGCGACTGCATTTTCACAATCACTGGCATAACTGCACAGACCTACAATTTCTCAATCGACGGAGCAACCGCACAGATTGAAAAGATTATGAACGAGTCGCCACGCCGCGTTGCCGAGGTAAAAATCGACTTCGACTACTCGATGTGCAACCTCAACGAAAAGCAGCAGACAATCATCAGGCGCATTCCCGAAACTTGTCCTGTTTCGCGTTCGCTAAGCCCGGAGGTAAAGCAGACGATAACGTTCAAGTTTTAAGGGATTTGAAGATTTGTAGCGACGTTGCGAGCAACGTCCGCTATAAATAAAATCGTAAATCGTAAATAACATTATGGATTTAAAGCTTGGTATCAAAGGAGAAGAAAGCGAAGTTGTCCGCCACGACAACACCGCAGCTGCATACGGCAGTGGACTAGTAGAAGTTTATGCAACTCCCGCTATGATTGCGCTTATGGAAAAGACTTGCTATCGTTCCGTAATGCCTTACCTTTCGGAAGGAGAGGGGACTGTCGGCACTCATATCAATGTGGCGCACAAGAAAGCAAGTCCGCTTGGCACGGTAATAACCTGCCATTCCGAAATCATCGAAATCGACCGCCGTCGTGTAGTCTTCAAGGTGGAGGCATTTGACGACAAGGGCGATGTTATTGGTGACGGCACTCACGAGCGCTTTGTCATCAACGTCGAAAAGTTTATGAGCAAGTAGTATGTGGACATTTGCGGTAGCGGTAGTTCCTGCAATAGTGCTTATCGTGTACATAATGATACGCGACAAGTACGAGCGCGAACCTATTGGGAAAATAGTACTTGCATTCTTTGTCGGAATGGTGTCCATTCCGCTCGACCTTGCCTTAATTGGCATTTTCGACCTTGACGAATTGCCATATCTCTTCGATGGAGAAATTCTACAGCAGGTCGGAACAGCCTTTTTTTCGGCGGCAATTCCCGAAGAATTCTCAAAATTTGTAATACTATTCCTGCTTATCTGGTGGAGCAAGGATTTCAACGAGCGCATGGACGGAATAGTGTATGCAGTGTGCGTGTCGATGGGTTTTGCTACCGTCGAGAACGTAATGTACGTATTCGAAGACCCCTCGTGCGCATGGGGACGTGCCTTGTTTGCCGTTCCCGGGCATTTCCTTTTCGCTGTACTTATGGGGTTCTTCCTTTCGTTGGCGAAGTTCACCATTAAGCACAAGTTCCGCAACTGGACTATGACATTGGTTGCTCCAATTTTGGCTCATGGCATATACGATGCCATACTGATGGTTTCGGATGTAGTATCTGTAGGATGGTCGGCGTTGCTAACGATTGTTTTCTATATCTTTATTTTTGTACTATGGAGAATCTGTTTGGACAAAATATCAGAACACGTAGAAACCTCTCCTTTCAGTTATTGGCGAAAGTTCAGAGACAAGTATCAAAAAAACAAGAATATTTCCGACGACCAGCAGATTGACAATATGAAGGATTTTTTTGATAGATAGGGAAGGTTCGAAAGTTCAAAGTTTAAAGTTCTGTTCCCTAAGCATTTTGAAGGATAGAAGAAGATGAAATAAGTTTCTAATTATTTCTTACCATCAGACGAAAAGTTGCTCTGCTCAATGAAATTCTGCATCTGTTGAATAAGAGTTTCCTGTTCCTTGATTATCTGGTTCTTGCTTTCAATAATGTCGTCTTTTAATTTGCAATTCGGGCATTCTGATGTAGTGTCGTTTATGCTTTCGATTTCGATTTCCTTTAGCAGAACAGAAATGTCAACATTTAGGCATTGTGCAATTTTTTGCAGTGTACGAACCTTGAAATCGTCGTTGGCAAGTGCTTGGCGAAAGCCTGTAAGACTCATTCCTATCTTTTCGGATAGTTCTTTTTCTGTAATTTTCTTTAGCTTTCTTATTTCTGTTATTCTTTTAGAAATCAACGTTTTATAATTTAATTGTAAAATTTGTTGTATTTTTATTATAAAAATAATTGTAATATTATTGCATTAATTGTTACATTTGCATCATAAATTTAAAAAAATTAGAACAATGAAAAACTTAAAATTATTAATGATTGTAGCAATTTCTGCTATTTTGTTTTCGGGATGTGCCAAAGACCCAATGGCTTTGTTTGGTGTAGATAGTGATGTGGTCTATGTTGGCGATGAGGTAACTTTTAAAAATGCTTCTGTTGATGCAGATACATATTACTGGGATTTCGGCGATGGCTCACATTCAACCGAGTTTAGTCCAAAGCATACCTATGAGGCTGCAGGAACATATAATGTATATCTTCATGCTAATACAAAAAAGAATGCTTCAGTTGCTTCTTTAGTTATTACCGTTAAAAAACGTAGCGAGCTTGTTGTAAATGGTAATCATTATCCGATAGATGGTGTTCAAGTTCTATATGAGAATTCTACAAATGGTGGGAAAAACTATTATTTGTACTTTTATAACAAAAGTGAAGTGGTATATAATTCTACAGACCAGTATTTTACTGGCAGAGGAAGTATGCTCGAAGTTGATTTGTGTGCAAATGCTTTGGAAAGCGGAACATATTTATACAATCCTAATGTAACTCCAATTTTAGGGACTTGCGATTGGATTGAGGCTTATACTAACTATGATTTTAATAATGACAATGGTTCAGTATTTGCTGCTGATTCTGGCTCTATGGTTGTAACTAAGAACGGTAATAATTACACTTTCGAAATTGAATATACTAATAATAATTCAGATAAAGTAACTTGTTATATGGAATGTGCAATAACGGTCAATTTTTAAGCAAAGTTATACATTAAAATAAAGAAAATGCAGTCGTTTAGGCTGCATTTTTTGTTTATGTTATAATCTTCCGATTATCTCTTTAAACCAATACGTAAAAGAATCCGGTTTCTTTTCGATTTCAGTTTTTATTTCGTTCAATGTCGCCCAGCGGTAACCGTCGGCTTCGGTGGGGTCGGGCAAGGGTGTGCCGTTCCATTTGCCTGTATATACATGGTCTATTTCGTTTTCGATGAGGCCATTGTCGAACTTGGCGGTGTAGTGGAATGAGAAGGCAAATTTCAAGTCGCAGTCGAAGCCCATTTCGTGTTGCAGTCGCTCGTGCATGTAGGTTTCCATGTCCTTGCCTTCGACAAGGTGGCTACAACAGGTGTTTGTCCATAGTCCGCCCGAGTGGTATTTTGTGGTGGCGCGCTTTTGCAATAGCATTTCGCCCTTGTCGTTGAACACCACTATCGAAAATGCACGATGTAGCAGTCCCTGCTGGTGGACAAGGAGTTTCGGTGCATAGCCGGTGATGCGGTCGGATGGAGAAACTAGTGCGATGGATTCCATAAGCGAGATGGTTGAAGGCTAAAAGGCTGGCAATTTTTTCCCCCCGAAAAGCTTTAAGGTCACTAAAGGCCTTAACGACCTTAAAGCTTCGGGGGGGGAATTTTTTGAATGGATTTACACCGAGCATATATGCGCTGATGCCACAAGCGAACTCGAAGAAGAACATCAGGTATCCGAGGTTGAACTCGTCAACGGCATCAAATTCGATGCGGATGTTGGGAACATTTCCTGCAACATGGGCGTTCATTGTGCCTTCGGCAGCCTTGCTGTTGATGTATTCCATATTCTTGCCTTCGAGGTAGTTGAGCTTGTCGAGGTTTTCGTCGTCGTGGGGAACAACTGGAGCGTCGCTGTCGTCGTCAACCCAGAGAACGGTCTCGAAAAGTATTGGACTACCGTCCTGAACAAACTGACCGAGCGAGTGCAAGTCGGTGGTGTACGATACCGATGCAGGGAACAAGCCCTTGCCATTCTTGCCTTCGCTTTCTCCATAGAGCTGTTTCCACCATTCAGCAAAGTAGCAGAGGCGTGGATTGTAGTTAACCATCAGTTCAACTTTTCTGCCTTCACTGAAAAGCATATTTCTAACTGCTGCGTATTGAATAGCAGGATTTTTCTCGTTGTTTTCAAGACAAATGTCCTGAGCAAGTGAAGCCCCGTGAAGCATTTCTTCGATGTCGAAACCAGCAATTGCAATTGGCACAAGTCCTACTGGCGACAATACCGAGAAGCGTCCGCCAACATTGTCAGCAATGATGAAGTCGTCGAAGCCTTCCTTGTCGCAGAGAGTACGGAGTGCGCCCTTGTTTTCGTCGGTGATTACTACAATGCGGTCGCGAATGGTCTCGTTGTCGAAGCGTTTCTTCATTTCGTTGTAGAGCAGGCGGAAAGCAACTGCCGGCTCGGTGGTGGTTCCCGACTTTGAAATTACAACTATACCGAAATCTTTGTCTTTCAGGTATTCCATAAGTTCTGCATGGTAATTTCCGCTGAGGGTATGACCTGCGAAAATCATTTCGGTGTCCATTTTTCCGAAATGCGGTCTCAGTGCTTCGATTGTTGCCTTTGCTCCGAGGTACGAACCACCGATACCTATTACTACTACGCAGTCAAGTTTGCGCATGCGGTCGGCGATGTTGAGGATATCTTCAATGTCTTCCTCGCTGTATGAGGTTGGCAGGTCCAGCCAGCCGAGGAAGTCGTTGCCTTCGCCGGTGCCTGCTGTAAGTGTTTCAAACTTTTCCTGTGCAAGCTTGAGCATTTCTTGATATTTGGCGTTGTTGCCGAGTGCTTTTTCGATGTTTAGTTTCATTGTGCTGATGATTTTAAGTTG
>CACWOG010000055.1 GCA_902762455.1 uncultured Bacteroidia bacterium
GGCTCTATCAACGCCAGCAAGCTCATCGAAGTTTGCTTCAGCGGAAAGTACGACATGGCAAAGGTTAAGAAGATGGTAACTGCCGAAGGCGGTTTCGTTGCTTACCTCGGCACAAACGACGCATACAAGGTAGAAGTTGACGCTCTCAACGGCGACCCGAAGAGCAAACTCTTGGTTGATGCATTCTGCTATCAGGTAGCATTGGAAATCAGCCGTCTTGCAGCAGTTGTAAAGGGCAAGGTTGATGCCATCATCCTCACCGGCGGTATTGCATACAGCAAGCCATGGATGCAGCAGATTACCGACCAGATTAGCTGGATTACTCCTAACGTAAAGATTTACAAGGGCGAAAACGAAATGCTTGCTCTTGCAATCTGCGGAAACGAAGTTCTCAACGGAACCGGCACCGTAAAGGAATATAAGTAATCGGTATCTTACATAAAAAATGGGAATCCGAAGAGGGTTTCCATTTTTTGTAATATCAAAAATAAACTAATCACCATGGAAAACAACTTCGCAATACAACTCTTTGAAAACAAGAAAGTGCGTGTCGTATGGGACGCAGAAAAGGAGAAATACTATTTCTCGGTGGTGGATGTTGTACAAGTGCTAACTGATAGCGATAATCCGCAAACTTATTGGAGAGTATTGAAAAAGCGTCTTAGAGATGAGGGAAATGAAACCGTTACAAATTGTAACGCTTTGAAATTACCTGCAGCAGATGGAAAGAAAAGAATGGCAGATGTCGCTGACATAGAACAGCTTTTGCGACTAATCCAGTCTATTCCATCCAAGAAGGCAGAACCTTTCAAGCAGTGGCTTGCCGAAGTAGGTTCGCAGCGCATAGACCAGATGATAGACCCGGAACTGACATTTCAGATGGCAGTGGAAGACTATCGCCGTCAAGGTTACGACGAGAAATGGATAGAAAACCGTCTGAAATCAATTCGCACACGCAACGAACTTACAAACGAATGGAAACGCTCGGGCATAAAGGAACAAAAGGACTTTGCTATTCTGACCAACATACTTACCAAAGCATGGAGTGGAATGACCACTGGAGAATACAAGCAACACAAAGGTCTTACTAAAGAGAATCTGCGCGACAATATGACAACTCTCGAACTTGCACTCAACACATTGGCAGAAGCGGCAACGACGGAAATTTCCCGTCACCGCAATCCTCAGACTATGGACGAAAACAAGCAAGTTGCAAAGAGCGGCGGAAACGCGGCAAATCTTGCACGCCAAGACATTGAACGCCAGATTGGTCACAGTGTAATATCACACGAACGCGCATCCGACAACCTTATCCCCACGGAAAATATAGAAGCAATTGAACTACCATATAATAATAACGACAACAATTAAACACATACCACAATGAAGATATACACAAAGACAGGCGACAAAGGCACCACATCATTGGTCGGCGGAACACGCATCGACAAGGACGACATAAGAATCGAATCGTACGGAACAATCGACGAACTGAATTCTAATATAGGTATGATTCGCAACTTCGGACTCGAAAAAGCCGACGACGATACCATTAATATAATACAGAACAAACTTTTCAGCATCGGTTCGTTCCTTGCCACTCCCGACGAAACCGCATACGAACAAATTGCGACAAAAATCAACAAGATTTCCGAAAAAGATATTAACAATATCGAAAATGAGATTGACAGAATCAGCGAAAATCTTCCACCGCAGAAAGGCTTTGTCCTGCCTACAGGTTGCGAGGTTACAAGCTGGTGCAACATTTCACGGACAATATGCCGCCGTGCCGAACGACGCATCGTCAGCCTAAGTAAAATTGGATTTGTAGATAAGAATATAATGCTGTATATCAATAGATTATCCGACTATCTATTCGTCCTTGGGCGGAAATACATGGCTGTTAATAAAAAAGAAGATTTTTTCTGGGATGTAAACTGCTAATTGCAAAAAATTTCATTATTTCGCACTCCCAAAAATAAAGGAAATAAAAATATTACGAATATGTATTGGACATTGGAATTAGCATCAAAACTTGAAGACGCACCGTGGCCTGCAACAAAGGACGAACTTATCGACTATGCAATCCGTTCGGGTGCAAATCTGGAAGTTATTGAAAACCTTCAGGAAATTGAGGACGACGAAGAAATCTTCGAAAGCATAGAGGACATCTGGCCTGACTATCCATCGAAGGATGACTTCTTCTTCAACGAGGACGAGTATTAGTATCTAGAACGATTTGGAAAAAGAAACTGGGGACATTCGAAAAAATGTCCCCTTATTTTGTTTTTAATATGAGGCCCCGAAATGACAAAAACAAAACACAAACGACCATCCACCAAGCAACACCTTAATTTACAACAAATTACACTCTTAAAATTATTTTAATTTTTTATTAAAATAATGTTGTATTTATGGTTTTCTTTGATTAACTTTGAAACGATTTTTTGCAGTTTGTCCGTATGAAAAAATATATAATAACAATACTTCTGTTGCTTGCGACAATTTTTACATACTCGCAACAACAATCCGTCACAACACAAGGAACAGAATTTGTCACTGCTTTTATACAAAACAGCAGTCACTCAGCAGGAGAATCTGGATTCGAACTAAGCCTTATGGTATCGGCAAAACGTGCCTGCAGCGTAACCGTGAGAAACCCAAATTCCACATGGACTACCACTTTCAATGTAAACGCAAACTCTACATACAAATGCATAATACCTTCTGCACAACACACACAGTGCTACCTAACAGAAACAACAGCATCTGCCGTAAACAAAGGACTATTAATCACTTCTACCGACACAATCTCCTTATATTCATCTAACTTTGCATCTGCAAGTTTCGACGGTTCAATTGTGTTGCCGACAACCGCACTTGGAAACGAATACATTGTGCAATGCTACCCTCCAGTAATCAATACAAGTGAATTTTCAATCACAGCCACAGAAGACAATACAATCGTTGACATAACGCCATCTGTAAGTGTTAGCGCAGGAACTACACACTCGGCAAATTCCACATTCAACGTTTCTCTAAACAGAGGTCAGTCCATTTTTATGAAGTCAACAACCACAGGAAGCGCCGGAGACCTTTCGGGAACAAGAATTGTAGCACGCGACTGCAAGAAAATAGCAGTCAACTGCGGCGACTACCTGACTGACGTCCCTTCTAACGCCGAATATGCCGACCATATCTACGAACAGGCCTATCCTGTAACCTCGTGGGGAAAGAAATTTGTCATTACCAACACATTACAAAACGCATCTACTGGCAGAAACAAGGACTATGTCAGAGTAACAGCCTCAGCCAACAATACCACAATAAGAAAAAACAATACGCTCCTAACCACAATAAACGCAGGACAGACATACGAATTCTACTTAACTTCTTCGGAAAAGGCCGCATACATTGAGACATCAAATCCCTGCGCCGTTTATATGTACCTTGTCAGCCAAAATGCAGGTGGTTCATCGCTTGGTGACCCTTCAATGGTTTGGGTAGCACCTCTAGAACAAAGAATTAACAGTATAGTTTTCAACACATTTTATCCATCCGTATCAGCACAAAACGCCCCTGAAGTCCATATTGTAAACATCGTTGCGGAAACAGCCAACACATCGCAAATAAGATTAGACGGAAGCGCAATAACAGGATGGGAAACAGTAACAGGAAACACTAACTACTCGTTTGCAAGAAAGGTAATCAGCCACGCCGCTCATTCGATAACATCAACAGGAGGCAACGGCTTCATTGCTCACGTTTATGGTATTGGCAACGTAGTTTCATACGCATACTCGGTAGGCTCAATGGCGACAAACCTTGCCGAGAGAATGTATATAAACGGTATCGGAAGCACCGAAGCAAACGTTGACAACTCATTTTGCGAAAGCCAGGAAGTTTCATTCTCTTCTGAAATCGACTACGACTACGACAACATTATATGGAACTTCGGTGACGGAACAACATACACAGGAAACGCAACCACACACACCTACCAGAACCAAGGCACATATACCGTCAATATGCAGGTCAACTCAAACGGAAGCGGATGTACCAGTTTCTCCAACTCAGTCAATTTCGACATAACAATCGGCAGAGTCTGGGACTGGGAAGTTACTTCAGAAGCCAACTATGGTGAAACAATAACCGTAGAAGGAGTAACATTCGTTGCACGACGCGACACAACCATAATCCAAACTTACCCGAGCGTACTAACAGGTTGCGACAGCACTGTGACCCACAACGTCATAATCAGAACAATAGTAAACGACATCTATGCTGAAATCTGCGAAGGCGAAACTTACAACGAAAATGGATTCAGCGAATTGACAACAGGAACCTATACACATACCACAACCCTTGAAAGTGGAATGGACAGCATCACCAACTTGTATTTAGTTGTAAGAGAAAATCCGATCGCCTCAATTACTGGCAACAACGCACTATGCAATGGTTCGGTAAACCTCGTGGCAAACGGTGGTGAATCTTATAGTTGGTCAAACAATGAAAGCACTTCGGGCATCACAATCACTGAGCCAGGCACATATACAGTAACAGTCACAAACGAATTCGGCTGTACCGCCACGGCAAGGAAACAAATCGCCCGCGAAATCCAGATAAACGTCTCATACGACCCGATACTTTGCAACGGCAGCTCTACCGAAGTGACCGTCACTGCTCAATATGGAATTCCTCCATATACTGGAGAACGCACAGAAACAGTAAGGGCGGGTTCTAGAACATACAGAGTTACCGACTCGGAAGGCTGTACAGCACAAGCAACTATCGACATAACAGAACCTGAAGCCATTACAAACGAACGCGAAGAAGCAGAAGCTTATTGCAGCGAAGAATTCGGAACCGTAACCATAATTCCACAAGGAGGCGTAACTCCATATTCAATTTTGTGGGAAGACGGCTCTACCAACTTTACGAACAATAGAATAATCCCTGGACAATACAACACATACACTATAAGCGATGCCAACGGATGTACCTTCTCCGACTCGACAAAAATATCGCAGGAACCGCCAATCACCATTACGATAACTCACGAAAACGTATCGTGTAACAATGGCATAAACGGTTCTATATCAGTAACCAATGTAAACAACGGTCACGAACCATACACATATAACTGGAATAACAACCAGACAGGTGCAACAGCCATAAACCTTGCTGCAGGCAACTATCAGGTGACAGTAACCGACGACCACAATTGTACGGCAACTGCCACAATATCAATAACACAGCCCGAAGCGCTCACGGTTGAAGGCAGTGTGAAAAACGCAAGTTGCATTGGCTTGTGCGACGGCAGAATAGCTGTTGAAGCAAACGGAGGAACACCAAGCTACTCATACAGATGGAGCACTGGCTACGATATGGCTGAGTTGACAGAATTGTGTGCCGGCACCTACAACCTTACCGTTACTGATGCCAATGGCTGTTCAACAAATAGGTCTTATACCATAATTCAACCTGATCAGATGACAGCTAGTGCAACCGCAACCGACGTAACCTGCTATGCTGGCAACGACGGAAAAATAACAGTAATGGTTTCGGGAGGAACAACGCCATACTCCTATGCTCTCAACGAATTTATGTCGGAAAGTTCCACAGACAACACCATTACGGCTCTTTCGGCTGGTCACCACGTTATATACATTAGGGATGCAAAGAACTGTATGGCTCGCACCGAAGCAACTATCGGAAGCCCAGAAAGGCTTCTGGCTGAATACGAAACCATAAATGTAAGCTGCAAAGAAGCCTCCGACGGTGAAATACACGTTTCCGCAATAGGCGGACATCCACCCTACTACATCACAACCGACGCTATCAGCGAACAACCTATTGCCGACAATCCTGCAATTACTGGACTTAGGTCGGGCACTTACCACCTGATAGTAACAGATTCGACTGGCTGCTCATATTCGCTGAAAAACATAAGAATACCAGAAAACCTTAACGAATGTATCCACGTTCCGAACGTATTCACCCCCAACGACGACGGAATAAACGATACTTGGGAAATCACACACATCGACATGTACCCCGATGCAAAAATCTTTGTATATAACCGTTGGGGACAGAAAATGTACGAAGGAAACGGCACTTCCGAATACTGGAACGGAGAATATCGAGGCAAAAAAGTCCCCGCAGGAACATACTTCTATGTCGTAGAATTGGGCGAAGGACATAACACATATTCAGGACCGCTTTCAATACTATACTAATACTCAGCTATTTAAATTTCAAACGCCATCAACCATTTCCTTATCGAATCTTGACTATTTATTAACAATTTATTTATTTTAGCATAAAAATCATTGCTTATTTTTGAAACAATTAAATTGTAATGGATTAATAGTATATACATCAAATTTAAGTAACTGAAAAACACAAAATTACAAACAATTAATAAAGTTAATATGAATAAAAAAGTTATTATTGCATTGCTCGGTATCGCGTTGATTTCAACAAACCTCTGGGCACAGGAAAAAGAAGAGAAAGAAGATGAAGGTTATGTATTCACCAATGTGAAGGAAATTCCTATCACCTCGGTAAAGGACCAGAACCGCGCCGGAACTTGCTGGTGCTATTCGGGACTTGGTTTCATCGAGGCTGAATTGCTCCGTATGGGCAAGGGCGAATACGACTTCTCGGAAATGTTCATAGTTTCTAACACTTATATCGACCGCGCTCAGGCTGCTGTTCGTACCCACGGTGACGTATCGTTCTCGCAGGGAGGTTCATTCTACGATGTAATATATGGTATGTCACATTTCGGACTTGTTCCCGAAGAGGAAATGCGTCCAGGCGTTATGTACGGTGACACCTTGTCTGACCACACCGAACTTTCGGCTGTATCTGATGCTGTTGTAAAGGCTATCGCAAAGGGCGACCACAAGAGCCTGCAGAAAGATTCGGCAAACCAGACTTTGTGGCTTAAGGCAATAAAGGCCATCCACGAGGTTTATCTTGGCAAGTGCCCCGAAAAGTTCAACTACAAGGGACGCGAATACACCCCAATGTCATTCTACCAGTCACTTGGTCTCAACCCAGATGACTATGTATCAATAACTTCATACACTCACCATCCGTTCAACGAGAAGTTCGTTCTCGAAATTCAGGACAACTGGAGATGGTCGCAGTGCTACAATGTCACCATCGACGAAATGATGAGAATTTTTGACAACGCTATCGAAAACGGCTACACCGTTGCTTGGGGTGCCGACGTAAGCGAACAGGGATTCAAGATTGGTACTCGCAAGGGATTCTGCGTATTGCCAGAAACCAACGCCGAAGCAGCTAGCATGAAGGGCAGCGATATGGCTCACTGGACAGGCATGAGCGCAAAGCAGATTGCCGACGAAGCAGCTAAGCACCCGACTCCACAGCGCTGGGTTACCCAGGAAGAACGCCAGGCAGCATTCGACAACTGGGAAACTACCGACGACCACGGCATGGTTATCTACGGAACCGCTAAGGACCAGACCGGCAACGAATACTATATGGTAAAGAACAGCTGGGGTGAATACGGCGAATACAAGGGTATGTTCTACGCAAGCAAGGCTTACGTTAGATACAAAACAATGAACATCGTCGTTCACAAGGACGCTTTGCCAAAGGATATAAAGAAGAACTTGGGTATCAAATAAGATATAACAAAAAAACACAAATGGAAAGCGAAGCCATGCGTTTCGCTTTTCCATTTTAATAAAAACAAAGAACGACATATTCCTGAAACTTGACACTTATGGAAGAACAAGTCGAAAAAAAGAAGAAAAGCAAAGGCAGAAAAGTCTTGAAAGGTCTACTGATAGCATTTGGAAGCCTCATTGGAATCCTTGTGCTGCTCGTTGCATTTTCGCCACTGATACTGGAAACCTATATCAATTCAGAATCGGGCAACAAAAAAGTAAACGAAATCGCTGGCGACTATCTTAACGCAAAATTCGACTTGGGAAAAATAAACATCAAGGTATGGAAAAATATGCCTAATGTTGAGCTTGAACTCATCAACAGCGAAATCATCTCCAAAGCCATCAAGGACGACCTCACCGACACGCTAATTAAATTCGACACACTACGCCTTTCTGTAAATATCATTGAATTTCTCAATAACGACAGCATAATTGTCAACGAAGCCTACCTCTCCCACCCGATTGTAAACGGCTATGTAAACGCCGAGGGCAAAGCAAACTGGGAAATCTACGAATCGGACACCACTCCCGACGAGGACACATCTTCGTTCGACTACAAAATACGCATAAACCGTCTGCTAATCGACGAACTGCAAGCATCGTACATCGACGAGGAATCGCAAATGAAAGCTTCGCTCGACTCCACCAATCTGGAACTTACCGGCGAAATTAACGCCGAAATTATTGACATAGCTACAAGCCTCAAACTCAAGGCGAAATACGACGACGGTTCATCACAAATTCTTGCAAAAGTAGAACCGACAACAATAACCCTAAACGGAAACATAAACGATGGCGAATACAAGCTCGACACTGAGTTTGGACTGCTGACTGCCGAATTCAGCGACAGCACATCGAGAACAATAATAAATGTCGATACAATAGGAATCGGTGCACTGGCAAAAATCACCGACACTACCTACGACCTCGACACAAAACTCAACCTTTTGCTTTCCGAATACAACGATTCGGCACTTACTTTCAGCGACATACCGCTTAACATAGAACTGAAGGCAATAAGCAATGCCGATTTCAACCGATACGACATCGACACATTAAGCATAACCAGCAACGACATATTTGTCGGAGCATCAGGCTTGGCAGAAAACCTTCCCGACTCGTCGTGGAACACCGACCTGATAGTCGGACTCGACATTCCTCAAATCGACAATGTGCTGGAAATGATACCTAAAAGCCTCGTCGCCGACCTGAAAAAATATAGGATTTCGGGAGCCGTAAACTTCAACGGAACTGCCAAAGGCACATATAAGGATGACACCTACCCCAACATTGATGCCAACCTCACGCTTGACAACATAAGGGCAATCGTACTTGAGCAGAATGCCGAAGTGAAACTCGACATGGAAACCGACCTGAAATACGTATCCGAGAAACAAAGCGACTCGTACATAAACGTCAAGAGGCTGAATGCCACCGTCGGCGAAACCTACTTCGACCTAAAAGGCAAAGCCAGCAACATCCTTGGCGACCCATACATAAACGCAAAACTGAGATGCAATCTCAATCTTGATTACATTTCGTCGCTGTTCCCAATCGACGACCTCACTTACAAGGGAAAACTTTCATCCGACATCGAAGCGCGTTTCTCGCTCGCCAACCTGATGAAGATGAACGTCCAGAAAATCTACATGCTCGGCAACATCAACATCGAAAGGATACTGCTGAGAATCCCGTCGATGCGATTCCTTGTCTTCGGAAAGAACGCAACCGCCGACCTTGGCATAAACTCGATGAAGTCGCGCCGTTCCGAAAGGCTACAGCTCAGCAGTGCCCGCGTAACAGTTGATACCGTAAGAGTATCGTCGCCACGCACCATCGAGGCAAGAGTTTCGAAGCTGAACCTTTACGCCAATGTCGAAGAGCCGATAAACGAAGTCCCGCACCTCATTGTTGCCGGAAGTTTAAGAGGAATGGAAGCTATCGTTGCCGACACAATGTTTGTTTCGGGAAAGACAGGCCGCATCTCGATGGCTATCCGTCCCGACACCACCGACGCGCTCATTCCAGCACTTCGCGCATCGCTCGGACTCGACTCAATTGTTTATTATGAGCCAACACAGGGTGCATTCCTCGACTCAACACGAATTGTGCTCAACGGTCGTCCGAGAGTCCGCAGGTTCACACGTGTAAACGGCGAACGTGTAGAAATTGACCAATCGACAAGAAAACCAATCAACACCGATTCGCTCATAAACCTTTGCACCAGCATCGAAGATGCCGAAGGCGCTCTGCGAAAATTCCGCTTCGACGGAAAGGTTTACGCAAAGGCGGCAAGGTACATGTCGCCATACTTCGACCTGAAAACCGGCACACGCCGACTTGATGTAACATTTACCGACGACACACTGCACCTTAATAACTTCATGCTTCGCGTCGGCAAGTCGCTGATGAAGGTAAACGGGCGGGTTGACAATATGCGCCGTGCCTTCCTGCGTGGACGCACACTCAGCGCCGACCTTAATGTTCAGTCGCGCAACCTCGACCTCAACGAGATGCTTTACGCCAACTATATGGGCGAACAAGCAAAGATTAAGGACGATGAAGCCAAGAAATCGGTTCAGGAAATGCTATCGAGAGCAAAAGCAGGAATGGGCAACCAACCACGGCAAATGCCTAATATAACCGACTCGGCACGAGCACATTATGTCGATTCAATAAGAAAAGCATACAGCAAGAAAGACCTCGCCGAAATATACAACGAGCGTATGGGCAAGATGAAGGAGATGATGGAGAAAGCCCACAAGGAGGAGCTTGCAGCCGACGACAACACCGAAATTCAGGATACAGCCGAACAAGAATACGATACCGTACCAATGACGCTATTTGAGATTCCAGCAAACCTCGACTGCAAGTTAAGCCTCAAGCTCGACACAGTTAAGTTTGCAGGACTGAAGATGAACGACCTCAACGGCGACATTACAATGCAGAACAGCACCGTATCAATCAAGGACTTGAAGACTACAAGCAATGTCGGCGACTTGAAAGTCAACGCAATATACACCTGCAACAATCCCGACTCTGCAAAAGCTGGACTTGACCTCATCGGAACAAACATAACCGTCGAAGACCTTCTGACGGCCTTCCCGATGATTGACTCCATACTGCCGATGCTGAGTTCGTTCGAAGGCAAACTCGACTGCGAGTTGTCGGCAATAACCGACCTCGACAAGGAAATGGAGCCCGTACTTCCCACATTGCAGACCGCCTGCCACATCAACGGCAAGAACCTTGTACTGCTTGATGGAGAAACATTCACCACCGTAGCCAAGTACCTGATGTTCAAGAAAAAGACCAAGAATGTGATTGACAATATGTCGGTTGAATTTACGATTGACAAGAATATGCTCAGCGTATATCCGTTCACACTTTCGATGGACAAGTACAAGGTTGCCGTAAGCGGAAGGATGGATTTCGACTTCAAGTACTTCTTCCACATTTCGGTGCTTGAACCGAAGGCTCTGCCAAATTTAGGCATTAATGTTCAAACCAAGGAACCGAAGAAGAACAAGAAGGACAAGGGCAAAGACGAGGAAGAAGAAGGCGAACTTGCCGAAGAGACCGACGACTTCCAGTTCCGTCTGGTAAAACCACTATACAAGGACGAAAAGTCTATAGCACAATCGATTAACCTTGTCAACAAATCGGGTTTGGGCAGAATTTCGCTTCAGCAGAACCTTCGCAAGACCATACAGAACATCATCGAAAACTACGAAGAAAACACTAAGAAAGAATAAAAAGCAAAGCATAATAATATGAAAGTCAGATTTTCATTACTAATCGCAATAGCAACAATATCTTGCTTTTACACAGATATTTATGCACAGAATCAGCCTTTTGATAATATCGTCATAACTGATGCTGACAAGATACGTGCAATCGAAGAAGCAGAAAGGACAAGTGAGAGAAGCACCCGTTCTACATATTTCACTACAACAATTGAAACTGATGCTTCCCAAACCACTGGCGATGGTTCTATTATTACGATTTGCATCG
>CACWOG010000056.1 GCA_902762455.1 uncultured Bacteroidia bacterium
GGTAGCCGCGGCTGCGGTAGAGGCTGTGCAGCTGCGGCAGCAACGGAACGGCTGTATCCCCTGTTGCCCTGGTTACACTTGCGTTCATGGAAGCAACTCCGTTTCTATTCTCAGACTCCCCGCCGGAAGCGGGGAGTCTGAAAACCAGTATTTGTTCATAGCTTGCCGAGAGCAGCTATCGACACCCTCAGCACTTCGTCATGAATATCGTCGATCGAGCGAAGCACATGATTATGCATACAGTCGACAGTCGTCCAGCCGCATCGCGCGGCACAGTACTCAGCCGCCCGGCGGGCGGAGCGAAGGTAAGCATCGTCGCGCTCGTGAATGTCTTTCTTCGTCTCATCGCCGTGATAGCGGCTCCCGACAAGACGTTCCGCCTCATCAGCCGGAAGATGCAGATAAAGCACCAGGTCGGGTTCGGGCAGACGAATGCGCTTGAGTGCAAGCGTTCCGCCAGCATAATGCAACACGCTGTCGAAGGGAACATTAGCGCGATAGTCGCCATCTATATGGTCATTTTTCTTGCCCCAACTAAGCTGCACATCATCGAAAATGCGTGTGGTAATTACAAGTTTGTCCTTTTTCAGTTGGGATAGTTGACGCGAAGTAACACGCTGATAATTAGCATTATCTGACATTATTTTGCCTACATTCTTATCGAAAGAAGTTGCTGTAAGTTGTAAATATGTCTGCCCGTTGCGACGGAACGCCACAACTACACCCTTAAAGCGCCCATAATACGGAGTGGGGTTCAAGTCAAAGGGGTAATCCTGCACAAAGAATTCGAATTTATTACTATTAATATTGCAAGTGTAAACGGTTAATCCATTGACAGTTGTGGTGTCGTAGTCAATATCGGTTCGGCTAAATCTGGATGCCACCTCGTAGCGCTCGTTGTCCGAAAATGTAGCACGCGAAAAAGTGCTGTCGAGGTCAAGGTTTACAAATGTTGCAGTGCTGGCGTAACCTGGCACGAAATTGCCTTCCTTCTCTTCCGAAACAATTTGATATACAGATTTTTGTAACACAATCTCCAAAACCGAAGTGTCGATAGATGTACCATAATCGTAAACTTCGTAATGAAAGCGATTGGCGTTCTTGGTGATTTTTAAGGGAGTGAGTTGCGAAAAGCAAGATGCTGAAATGAGCAGAAATGCAATGGTATAAATGGTTACATTCTTCATAATCTTAAATTTATTGCGCAAATGTATTAAAAATTCCTAAATGAGGAAAATTTTACATTCACTTACATAACATTTTGGTATTCAAAAATTTTTAAAATTTCAAGAAAACTTTTGTGAATATTTTTTTTGTTTTGTCTTCGTGAGCGACGTACTCGTCGCCCCTATATGCCACTCCTTTCCCACTATTCCTTATCGCTTGCTATTGTCTATTCCATCATTTCTTCTGCAATAGCGTTGAGCCTTTGACATTCTTCCCTTGAAATTCTTTTGCGAGGATTTTCTTCCGCAGAAGCTTCAGTTAGAAAAAGCATCTTACCTTGTGCACACGCTTCCATAAACATGCCAACTGGCTTATAAAACTCTGATAAACCATGAGGCAACAAAACGATAACAGAAAGCCCTTCTTTTAAAGCAACTTCAAGAACTTGTTTCTCTTTTGGACTGATGAATGCACCTATTAGGACTGCACCCTTTTTTGCAGTAACAATACAATCGTTCATATAGTTACTTGCATCTTCTTCCGAAAAGCGACTTCGCACATGAACAGCACACAAAGGATTGTCCAACAATAAAATGTTGCCGACCGCTGAAAAACAATGTTCATTCCAATGCACATTATGCAGAACCGCAAAATATTCTGGCTTCTTTTTCTTTAACCACAAACGACGAGGATTGTCGCGGACATATTCTATCATATTCTGAAGTTGACCAGCGTAAAGCAAAATTCGGTCGTGAAACCCCTTCTCCCAAAGTGGCTTAAGTGGTATAGAACTCTTTTCTTCTACGAAATTTTGTTCATTATAAGCTTTTGTACACCCAACCATAAAACCTCGTACTACATCACCTATTGAAATATCCATTTCTTCACGAACAAAGATAATCCCATGGAAATGGTCTGGCATAAGTTGGCAAGCTATAAGTGAAATTTTCCTCTGGCAAGGTACACCTGTTTGCTCTGCTTTCTTTTTTGCGAACTGTTTCTGAATGTAGGGAATATTTTTCCAACATTGTAGCACCTGCTTTCCAAGTGATGACGTGCATATAGCTGCAGTTTCGGGACTATCGCCAGTGAGCGTACCGAGCAAAGGCAAACGACCATCGGTGCATAGTGTTATCATATATATGCCTCTCCCATGGTAGTTGTTATGATGGCTACGCTTATGCTGCTGAGGTAATGGGCGTTTGTCTGTATTTCTTGGCATAGTTGTATTTTTTAAAAAGCAAATATAAAGTATTTTTTGTTTATTCGCGACGATTACGTCGCGCACAATGAACAACTATACAATCTGCATTATTGTTAGTACTGATATTATTTCAACATCTCCGCGTTAAAAACTTAATTATCACCATCCCAACATTATTCACTACATTTGACGATTTGAATGGGATAAATTGTAAAAGATATTAAATGACTGAAAATTACGACATTATAGTAGTAGGTGCTGGACACGCAGGCTGTGAAGCGGCAGCAGCGGCGGCAAATATGGGAAGCAAAGTGCTGCTCGTGACAATCGACATGAACAAAATCGCACAGATGTCGTGCAACCCCGCTATGGGTGGAGTTGCCAAAGGTCAGATAGTCAGAGAGATAGATGCACTTGGCGGACTTTCGGGAATCGTTACCGACAAGGCAATGATACAGTTCCGGATGCTCAACATGTCGAAAGGCCCAGCAATGTGGAGCCCTCGCGCCCAGTGCGACCGAATGGTCTTCAGTGGCGAATGGCGTAGTCAGCTCGAAGCGATAAAGAATGTATCATTTCTGCAAGATACTGTAAATAAGGTAATTGTGGAAAATAATCGCGTCTGCGGAATAGAAACCTACCTCGGAATAAAAGTTTACGCAAAAGCAGTAATCCTCACCACCGGCACTTTCCTTAACGGTCTGATGCACATAGGGCATAGCCACTTCGAAGGCGGACGAATCTCGGAACCCGCAGCAGTTGGTCTTACACAGAACCTCGCAGAACTCGGTTTCACCTACGACCGCATGAAGACAGGAACCCCCGTAAGAATCGACGGTCGTACCATAGATTTTTCTGAGCTTCAAGAACAAAGCGGCGACGAAACCATAGTTCCGTTCTCGTACATGCACAACTACAACCAGCATTTCCTGAAACAGCGCAGTTGCTACATTACATACACCAGCGAAGAAGTTCACGACACTTTGCGTAAAGGACTTAAGGATTCGCCGCTGTACGACGGAACCATAAAGAGCATAGGTCCGCGCTATTGCCCGAGCATCGAAACAAAACTTGTAACTTTCCCCGACAAGGACAAGCACCAGCTTTTCCTCGAGCCAGAAGGGGAGACCTCGGTGGAATTTTACCTCAATGGATTCTCATCGTCGCTGCCTATAGATGTGCAGTACGAAGCTTTGCGTAAAATAAAAGGTCTTGAAAATGCCAAGATTTTCCGTCCTGGATATGCTATTGAGTACGATTTTTTTCATCCTACCCAACTGAAATCTACATTGGAGACTAAACTTATTGAAAATCTGTATTTTGCAGGACAAATCAATGGTACAACAGGTTACGAGGAAGCAGCAGGGCAGGGGATAATCGCTGGCATAAACGCACACTTGAAAATCAATGAAAAAACAGAGTTCACCCTCAACCGCGACCAGGCTTATATTGGTGTTCTTATTGATGACCTAATCACTAAGGGAGTTGACGAACCATACAGAATGTTCACATCGCGTGCCGAGTTCCGCATACTTCTCCGTCAGGATAACTGCGATGTAAGGCTCACAGAACTTTCACACAACATTGGTCTTGCAACAGATGAACGCTTGCGAGTTTTTGAAGATAAGATTGCAAAGCGTGACGAACTGATTGACTTCTGTAACAACCAAAGTTGTAAGCCCGAGACTATCAATTCAATGCTCTCAGAATTAGGAAGTTCTGAGTTAAAACAAAGCATAAAGATGAACAACATTATCACTCGTCCGCAAGTGAAAATCAAGGATTTATGTCCTTACGACGAGGAGTTGAATTCACTAGTTTCTGGCTTTGGAGACAAGAAGGACGAGATTGTTGATGCCGCTGAAATACTGCTGAAATACTCAGGCTACATAGAACGCGAGAAACTCATTGCCGATAAGTTGAAGCGACTTGAGAATATCGTTATCGAAGGCAAGATTAACTATGCAGAAGTAAATTCACTTTCGACTGAGGCTCGACAAAAACTTATGAAAATTAATCCGCACACTATTGGTCAAGCATCACGAATAAGCGGTGTTTCTCCATCAGATATTAGTGTGCTGTTGGTGCTGATGGGAAGATAACATTTTGTTCCCTGAGCCTGTCGAAGGGACAATGAAAAAGAAAAATTTAGAACAAATGAAAAAGAACACACGAACAAATTTGGTTTCGACAAGCTCAACCAGCCAAATAGTAATGTTTCATGTGAAACAATTATAACGATAAGATTATGAGAAAAATAGAAGGTAACATTGTTGATGTGCTCAACAGAAAAATCTTCAAAGGTGAAGTAATTATTGAAGGAGATAGAATAACAAAAATCTATCCTAAGGAAACTACAAGTGATGTTTACATACTACCAGGTTTAATCGACTCGCACATACACATCGAAAGCACAATGATGATTCCTAGTGAATTTGCTAAGGTCGCTGTCAAGAACGGAACCATCGGTGTTGTGACCGACCCACACGAAATTGCAAATGTGCTTGGTGAAAAAGGTATTGATTTCATGATAAAGAACTCTGAATCAACACCTTTAAAGACATTCTACTGTGTGCCGTCGTGTGTTCCGGCAACCACTTTCGAGACATCTGGAGCTACACTTGATGCCGATAAAATAGATAAGATTTTTACTAAATACAACTTGAAAGTGCTTGGTGAAATGATGAATTATCCAGGCGTAATATACGATGTACCAGAAGTGTTATCAAAAATAGAAGTTGCGAAGAAGCATGGTGCGGTAATTGATGGACATGCACCACATTTAACAGGTGATAAACTGAAAAAATACATCGATGCTGGAATAAGTACCGACCACGAGTGTGGAGATATTGATGAAGCGATTGAAAAAATAAACCTTGGAATGAATATTCTCATACGAGAAGGTTCGGCAGCAAAGAATTTTGAAGCTTTATACCCCTTAATTTCAAAATTCAATAAAATGATAATGCTTTCAACGGATGATTCACACCCCGATGACCTTTTAAAATTTGGACACATTAACAAAATATTGAAAATGGGCATAAAGTACGGAATTGACATTTTTGACTTGCTTACTGCCGCTTGTGTTAACCCTGTCAAACATTATAACCTGCCAATCGGACTTCTCCGCGAAAACGATTACGCCGACATGATAATTGTTGATGACTTAAAATCGTTCAATATTCAAGAAACAATAATTAATGGCAACACGGTTTACTCGAATGGCCGAATTTTGTTTAGCACAAAAAATATCCAGCCCATCAACAATTTCAATACACAAAGAATTTCGAAAGTCGATGTAAGAATAGAACCAAAGTCGCAAAAGATAAAGGTTATTGAAATTATCGAAAACGAATTACTCACAAATTGCATTATCGGGAAGGCTAGGGTAGAGGATGGCAACGTTGTTTCCGACACTAAAAACGACATCCTTAAAATTGCAGTAATGAACCGTTACTCGAAAGACGCAAAACCGCAGATAGGATTCATCAAGGGATTCGGTCTTACCGCTGGAGCAATCGCAACATCGGTAGCACACGACAGCCACAACATAATTGCCGTTGGTACTACAGATGAAGAAATTGTAAAAGCAATTAATGAAATTATCGACAACAAAGGTGGAATGTGTTATGTAAAGGGTATGGACTACTACACCTTGACACTTGAGTTTGCCGGACTGATGACACAGCAAAGTTGCGAACGCATAAGCGATATGTATAGCCGAATGAACCATATAGTAAAGAGCAATGGCTGCAGACTTGCATCACCATTTATGACACTTTCATTTATGTCACTTCTTGTAATTCCAAGCCTAAAACTTAGCGACAAGGGACTTTTTAATGGTGATAAATTTGAGATGACAGATTTGTTTGTATAAATATTGTTTCATGTGAAACAATATGTAAAATACTGATAATTAATATTATAGATAATCAAAAAAAATAATTACTCAATTAGCATTCAATTAATAGATAATGTTTCACATGAAACAAATCGTAAAACACTATAAATCAAAATAATAACTATTCAAAAATATGAAAATCCTAATTCAACGAGTGAAACATTCAAAATGTACTGTAGATAGTAAAGAAATTTCTAAGATAGGGCAGGGGATGCTCGTATTCGTAGGCATAACAAACGATGATACAACCGAAGACATCGAATGGCTCGTAAACAAAATGGTAAATCTCCGTATTTTCAACGACGAAGACGGCGTTATGAACAAATCGTGCCTCGAAATTAATGGAGAAATTATGATAATTAGCCAGTTTACACTTCACGCACGAACTAAGAAAGGTAACCGCCCATCTTACATCGATGCTGCAAAACCAGAAATTTCTGAACCACTATACAACAAATTCATCGAAACCACAAACCAAATTACAGGCAAACCATCTGCAATAGGAATCTTCGGAGCCGACATGAAGATAGAACTACTCAACGACGGACCAGTGACTATAATTATCGACTCGAAAAATAGGATATAACTATGGAGCAGATTGAGCGAATAAGCAAAATGGAAGAACGCCTCAACAAAGTCAACGAAGCTATACATGAACTATCGACGGCACTTGAGAAATACCAGTCGGTTCGCAACGACATACAGATTCTCAACGAGTATCTTGGAAGCAAAGAATGGCGGAGTGATTTGCAAGCCGACGAAGATGGACTTCTGCTTCAGAATCTGAACCGCGGAGTACTATCGGAAGATGGAATATGGAACACTATTGAAGCCAATAGGGAATTGCTGGAAAAGATGAATAAATTTGTAAATAGACACCAAAAGCCTTAATTATATAATTTTCAAAATTTGAAATGTATATTAGATTTTTTCTCGTAATTTGCTAAAATGTTAGTAAATTGCGCCCAAATTTGTTTTCACTTGAAATGCGGTAGGATAATATTGCTACTGCTTGTGCTTGGTTTGCTTATGCAACCAGCATTTTCGCAGTTCTACAACGGACATCAGATGAGGTTCGGCAAAAACCGCGTGCAGTTCGACGAGTTTGAATGGTACTACTACCGTTATCCACAGTTCGACACTTATTTCTACGCTGGTGGCAGCGATATGGCCGAGATGGCAAGTGCAATTGCAACCGAAATGATTCCTCAGCTCGAAACTTTCTTCGACCACAAACTCGAAAAGCGAATGATACTGGTAATGTTCCAGAACCTTTCAGACTTTAGGCAAAGCAACATAGGTCTAAACACCGATGCCGACGAATACAACATAGGCGGTACACTCAAGGTTATAGACAATACCGCTTTCGTTTATATGGAAATCGACCGACAAAAGTTTCGCGAGCAGGTTGTGGCTGCAATTTCAAGCATCTTCCTCAATGAAATAATCTACGGTTCTAACATAAAGAACAAGATTGCCAACAATACCCTTATCGGAATGCCAGAATGGTACACGAGCGGACTTGTCGCTTACCTTTCGCGCGAGTGGGATTCAGATGCCGACAACTTAAATAAGGTTTATGCACTATCAAATAAATTCAACAATATCAACCAGCTGTCGGGAAGTGATGCCGAAACAATGGGCTTTGCAATATGGAACTATGTGGCAAAAATCTATGGTTCACAAGTAATTTCCAACATTGTATATCTCACAAGAATAACTAAAAGCGTGGAAAGTGCGTTTATGTACGTACTTGGTGCAAACTTAAAGACTTTGCAGGAAAACTGGACTGAATATTACAAGACTCAGTACGAAGATTTTAATGCCACTGCTGATGAACCGCAAGGAAAGGATGTGCTGAAACGAAACCGTAAAAATGTCACTTACGCACAGGCACAGTACAATTCTAACACCGATATGATGGCTTGGAGCGAAAATAAGTTTGGCAAATACTGGATAAAAACCTACAATTTCGACACAGAAAAGCGCAAGACCATATTCCATCGCGAACATAAACTCGACCAGATTATCGACAACACTTATCCAGTGGTAAGGTGGCATCCATCTGGAAAAATGCTCGGCTTTATGATTGAAAAGAAAGGTGAGATATATTACACCACCTACCAGTTTGAAACCAAGAAAAGGAACGAAATTCAAATGCCATCAATGGAAAAGATAAATTCGTTCGACTATTCTAACGATGGTCAAAGTCTCGTAATTGCAGGCTTCAACAACGGACAGTCGGACATTTTCATATTCAATATTGCTGGAAACACAATTGAGAATATAACCAACGATGATGCTGATGACTACGAACCGTTGTACATTAACAAGTCGAAACAGATTATATTCACTTCAAACCGTGACGATGATAAAATAGGTTCAAAGAAAGATAATTCAATTTATACACAAGACTTTACCGATATTTATGTTTACGACATTGCAAGCAAGTCAATCAGCCGTGTAACCGAAACACCAGATGCTTCAGAGACAATGCCGTTCAAGTTGGGCGAAGACTATTTTTTCATTTCCGACAAAAATGGAATCAAGAACCTTTATACCACAAAACTCGATTCGGCAATAAGTTTCATTGATACCACTACGCATTATTCATACACATATCATACAGCACAACTTTCAAACTACCGCTACAACATCCAGAATACTGGTTATGACAAGTTTTCAAACAATATCGCCGTCAGCTATCGCGACGAAAACAAGTTCCGCATACTGAAGAAAGAAAAGCCAGAGGAACAAATTTCAGAAATAGCAAATACAGTAAACAGAAATCTTTTTGAAGCAACTGAAAAAAAGCGTAACGAGGAATCCAACTACGAAATTCCAATTGAAAATGCCAATAGCAACGAAATAAATATCAGCGATTATTCTTTCGAGCCTGAAGTGGTAGAAAAAATAGTGAAGAATCCACAGGATAACAGAGAGGTAAAGAAAGTGCGGACATCAAAATACCATACTACATTCTACACCAACTACCTTATGACACAAGTTGACTTCAGTTATCTGTTCAATTCGTACCAAAAATACACTGGCAGCGCATTCTACTTCAATCCTGGATTCAATCTTATATTCAAGGTAGGAACATCCGATTTGTTTGAAGACTATCGTATTAGCGCAGGTTTTCGTTTTGATGTTGGTCTGGATGGTAACGAATACTTACTTACCATTGAAAACCTTAAACACCGATGGAACAGACAGTTAGTCTTGCACCGCCAAGCAGTTTCCGAACTTGAAAAAAACTTTACAAAATCGTTTACCCACGAGGCATTCTACATACTTCGCTATCCTTTTTCGCAGGTCGATGCAATGCAGTTTACCGCCAACATAAGGCAAAACAAGGACGTTTATCTGTCAACAGATTTAGCCACATTGGAAAAGCCCGACACATACGACTATTGGGGAAGCATTAAGGCAGAATACATTTTTGACAACAGCAAGGAATTGGCAACCAACATATTATCTGGCATAAGGTTCAAGGTTTTTGCCGAAGCTTTTATGCAGTTCGACAAGAAAAAGACCGATATGGAGGTTGTTGGTGCCGATTTCCGCTACTACCAGCCTATACATCGCTCGTTGATTTTTGCGTTCAGGGCAGCCGCCAGCGCATCGTTTGGCAATGCAAAACTGATATACTATCTAGGTGGAATCGATAACTGGTTAAACGTAGTGCCGTCACAGCAAATGTTCAATACCAACATCAAGATTGACCCAGAAATAAATTATGTATATCAGGCAGTTGCAACCAATCTTCGCGGTTTTAGCCAGAACATTCGCAACGGAACCAACTTTGCAGTGACCAATTTTGAACTTCGTTTCCCTGTAATTTCGTATTTCAGCCGTAAACCTATAAACAACGAGTTTCTAAAGAACTTCCAGATAGTTGGTTTCTTTGATGCAGGAATGGCGTGGAGCGGCTTGAATCCGTATGGTGGAAACAATGCCTACGAAAACGACTATCACGAGCAATATCCTGTGACTGTAATACTTAATAATAGAAACAATCCGTTAGTTGCTGGATATGGAGTAGGGGTTAGGAGTAAGCTTTTCGGATATTTCATCCGTGCCGACTGGGCTTGGGGCATAAGCAATGGCGAAATTCAGAAGATGATGTTCTACTTGTCACTAAGTTTGGATTTTTAATATTGGATATAAATTTTTTTGTGTAAGTTTGCGCGTTATTTCAAACAATGAAAAGGCTTGTATTAATAGTTGTCTCTCTAATTATTTGTCTTTCTGTATTTTCGCAGAACGGCGGAGACAAAACATACAAGTTCCTCAACATACCTACTTCGGCAAGAATCTCAGCATTAGGAGGTTTTAACATATCACATATCGATGGTGATCTCAGTTTTGTAAATTCAAATCCGGCAATGCTTACAACTGATATGCACAACCAGTTTGTACTTAGTTACACAAATTATGTATCCGACATAAATCTTGGTTATGCAATATATGCAAGAAATTTTGAGAAGGCTGGAATTTTTTCGGCTGGAATACAATATCTTAACTACGGAAGATTCTACAACACAAACGAATATGGGGAGGTTCTTGGTAAATTCAATGCTGCAGACTATGCCATAAATGTTTCGTATTCATATCCTTTGAAAAAATTCAACTTTGGTGGCACTTTAAAAACAATAGTTTCCGACTATTTTGAAGCAACATCGTTTGGTGTAGCTGTAGATTTAGGTGCAACATATAAGGATACCGCATCGCTTTTTTCGGCTGGAATGGTTGTAAAAAATTTAGGTTTTCAGATTAAAAGATATACAAAAGGTGTCCGCGAAGGTTTACCCATTGATGTTCAGCTTGGTATTACAAAGAAATTCAAGCACGCTCCATTTTCTATTTCACTCACAGCAATAGACCTTGTAAACTGGGGACTTCGCTACGAAAGTACACTTAGAACCACATACGAAACCAGTGAAGAGGTAAAAGAGAACTTCCTTAATAAACTTGGTCACATAGGCGATGAAATTATGCGTCATTTCGTACTTGGTGCCGACATTAACATTAAGAATGTATTCTACATTTCACTTGGCTTCAACTATCGTCGTCGTATGGAAATGGCACTTCCTAACAAAGGTAAGATTGTCGGTTTCTCGGCTGGATTCGGCTTATGCCTAAAGAAATTTAGCCTTGAATACTCCTATTCTTCATATCATCTTGCTGGTTCGGTAAACTATGTATCGCTGAAGATAAATCTGGAAAATATAATGAGAAAAAATAATGGATAACTAGACGCTCCCTGAGCGTAGTCGAAGGGTCGTCTAATTACCATCAATTTTCAAAAATCACTATTCCATCCTCCTCAATATTCTTGTAGAAAGGAGTAATTGATTGCTTTTTCCACTCTTCATACGAAAACAACTGTGGCTGCACATCAAATCCATTTCTATAACCAAGTTCTAAATCACCACGCGCACGAGAACCAAAAAGTATCAGTTTTGAACCAGTAGTTCCTTCAAATACAGAAACCGCAAGTCCTTTAATCTTTTCGATAAACTCATTATTATCCATTAATCAGATTTTTAACCTTTGATATATAATCCTCTACTGGTTTAAAAAGCGGTGAAATATCATTTTCAGTATATTCAAAGAAATCAGTATAATCACCAGAAGTTCTCATATTCATAAGTTTACTAAGCATACGCGCATCTTCTGATGATAGCAGTCCTTTTTCAACAAAATGCTGACCTATAAGCGAGATTGTACCTGAATGGGTCTTTGAAACATATCCATTCTTTAATAATAAAGCCGTAGAAATATGAAAACAAGCATAATATAACCTATTGGCAGTCAATGTCCAATGATTTAATTTAGCATTATCATTTGCCTCAATAAAAGCATTGTCTGCTTTCTCTACCCTATATTTTACAATGGCATTTCTTTCTTCGGCACTCAATCCCATAGTCTTACATTAATTTATTACAAAAATAAGCAAATTTATTTAAAAATCATCAATCAACTTAATCTCCTTTATGTCGCATTCGCACAACTGGCCGGATACAGCCTGTACTACAATTTTTCCAGACGGCTTTACATCGACGATGCTTCCACTAATCTCATCCTTTATGCCCTGAATCTTCCACATCATAATCTTTCCAAAGCAATAAAGATTCAACAGATAGTCAAGACGAAGTTCAGCAAATGGAACATCCTTTATTTCGTTCAGCTTCTTTTCAACCATTTCAGATATGCCAATTATAAATTCTTTTGCATCGTAATCTTTACCAGTAATATTCTTCAACGAAATCGGGTTCGGTAACCACTTTGGAAACTTCTCCTGATTGAGATTTAATCCTACACCTATTACAGATGACTTTACGACATTGCCGTCTAACTTATTTTCAATAAGTATTCCGCCAAGTTTTTTACCGTCGTAATAAATATCATTCGGCCACTTGATCTTCGTCGTAATGCCCTTTAATTTCAAAAATTCATATATCGCCATCGAGGTTGCCAGACTTACCTTGAAAATTTCTTCAGTCTTTATCTCGGTAAACAGTGCAATGCTGAAAAGCGCGTTCTTATCGTTGTCGCTTACCCAGATGTTCTGTCCCATTCCCTTGCCTTTGTTTTGCGAATGGGTGAATACTGTTGTAGGTTCCGTTATCTCTCCCGACAGAAGTCTTTCGGAAAGGTAAGCATTGGTCGAATCAATCTCGTTGAGTTCTATGTATTTCATAGTTTAAAATCTTTTGAAAAATGTTTAGCAAAGGTAGGAAATAATTGATAATTGACAATGAATAATTGATAATCTGTAGCGACGCAACGCATTGCGTCGCTACTATTTTTTAAAAATTTTCTTTCGCCTCAAATCACATTATCATAATTACAATAAATAAATATTTAATTAAATTTAATTGATGATTATTATTAATACTTGTGAATAGGTTAGTAAATTTGTGAAAATTTGTCTTGCAAGTTACTTATCAAATGTTATTTTATTGCAGCGAAAAAAGCGTAAGATATTTATAATTCAGCATTTTTATATCTGCAGAATTTGACATTTTTCATCACCCCCTTATTGGTTAATTTTAGCTCTCCGATTGTTCAAATCGCTCCGCTTTTCTGTTGAAAAAATTACATTAAAAAATTACAAAAAATTCTTGCCAAAATCCAACTTCCATATAGTCGAGCACCTTACAATTCTGCAAGAAAAATTTAATAATTTTTATTCACAGAAATAACATTTTGAAAACCGATTCTGTTAATTTCGATTTATTTTTTCAATCAACGACTTACGAAAAAGGCGATTTTTCAATGATTTTTCATTCAGCAAATTAACCGCATTTTTGAAAAAAGTTGATAAGTTAGCTTGCATATTTCAAAGAGCGTGGGAGTCAAATTAATAATGGATAATGTACAATTAACAATTGATAATTATTCGCACCATTCCGTACCCTGAGCTTGTCGATGGGTAAGTCGAAACATTTTTCTAAAACCTTCACTTCGACAGGCTCAGTGGGCGGTTGATTTCAGTTCTAGTTGAAGAATTTTTTCACCTCGTTGGCAAAATTCTTCTCAACTTCCTTGCCATCACGGGTCTTGGCGAGACCAGCCTTGCCGGTTTCCTTGTAATCGACATTGAGGCGTTCGCCAACTTCGCGCATTGTGAGCACAACTTCGTCGGGCGAAACAAACGACTTCACACCGCTCAAAGCCATCAAGGCTGCACTTATTGCGTGCGACGAATAAATACCGTTACGCTTTACGCACGGAACTTCAACAAGTCCTGCAATCGGGTCGCAGATAAGACCGAGCGAGTTCTTTATTGCAATGGTAAAGCCTTCAATCATCTGTTCCACATCGCCACCTTCGAGATAAACCAAGGCTGCTGCCGCCATTGCCGCTGCCGAACCAATTTCGGCCTGACATCCATAGTCAGCTCCAGCAGTTGAAACATCGCCGAAAAGTATCATTCCAAAGAAACCGGCAATCATCAGCGATTCGAGTATCCTGTCTTCTTCCGGCTTGTGAATTTCGTTGTAGGCCTTCAGTACACCTGGCAAAATGCCGCACGAGCCAGCGGTAGGACAAGCGATTATAACGCCCGATTTCGCATTTATCTCGTTTACGGCCACTGCGTATGCAACTGCCTTTCCGTAAATATTGTCGAAAATCTTGTTGCCTTCGCGATACTTGTTGATATTCTTCGAATCTTTTCCGGTAAGTTTTAGTAAGGTAAGTTCATTGCTGCGGATTCCATCGTCAACCGACTTCTGCATAATGTTCCAGTAACTGCGCATCTTATCGTAAACCTGCTTGCGGTCGGTATTCTGCAACTGTCTTTCGATGTCAAGAATCAAATCAATCAAGTTTATCTTTTCCTCGTTTACATATTCGATAAGTTCCTCGAAAGTGTGGAAAGGCATCATTGGAAGTTCGGTAGCCGAATTTTCGTTGTAAATTTTGGCAATTTTCGGCAGATTTGCGTTCTTTTCGTTGATTTTTTCAATTTTTCCACCATTCAGGACAGTATCAATCTTTCCGTCGAGTGCAAAATCGAGCATTCCGTCGTAGAACCTTATCTCAACATTTCCAGCACCGATTGAAAAACCTGTTACGCAGTGTGTTTCCTTGTCGGTCTTGAAGATGACTTCGGCAATGTTGGCATTCTTCTGGTCGGCGTACCTTGCATCATCGTCGGCAGAACCTTTCTTGTATCCGTTGAACTTTGCGGTGCAGTTTGCAAACTTGATTCCGTTCTTGCTCAACGATTGCGGGTCTCCTGCTCCAATCATTCGTGGGTCGTCGGTAACATAACCGCAAAGTCCGCCGCCGAGAGCCGATGGAGTCTTGTGGCCAACGCCAGTGTCGCGGAATGAACCGATAAGCTTAACTTCTACGGTTTCAATCTTTTCGCCCGACTGTTCAACGGCGCATATTATGTTGCGTGCAATCTGTCCGATGCGGTTTGCGCCGGCGGTGTGCGAGCTCGATGGACCGACCATAGCAGGACCAACAAGGTCGAAAATGCTCATCGGCTTTATGTAGCACTGGATGTAGCGTTCGAAGTCGTCGCCTATCGAGTCAATTTCTTCCTTCGGAAGCAGCGAACTTATTTCGATGGCTATTTCGTAGTAAACATCAATTTTCTTGTCCGACTTCTTAACCTGCCACAATTCCATGTAGTCGCAGTTGAGTTCGTGGCGTTCGATGGTTTCGAATATGTTGGAAATAAGTGTATTGTGCGAAATATTTACGCATTTCAGCAACAAAGTTGTTTTTTTCTTTGCCTCGTCAACCTTGCAACCGAAATCGACATACTTTGTAATTTTGTTGTTCTTGTCGATGAATATTTTCCTGAAATTCTCTGTATTTGGGATGTTGAATTCGTTTCGGCGCGAACTGAACTCAAGGTCTTCGTAGAACGAAGCAAGTATAAAATCGTGTTCCTTACTCGGGAAAACCCTGTACATCAGTACATTGTTCTTTGTACTGGATACGACTTTCAGAATTTTGTTTTTCAAGCGCTTTAGGTCGAAGTTGTAGAAAACGAACTCCTCGATGTCGCCTTTCTGCTTGAATATCTTTGTGTGGTTGTCTGGGTCGATTATCTTGTTAAGGTACATTTCGTGTTCTGCGAAATCTTCCTTGTCCATTACCTCGAAGTAAATTTCGGGCATCAGTTCCTTTAAGCTTTTCATTGTCGTAAATTTTATTTTTGTGCAAAACTACATTCTGCACTGCAAAATACATAAAAATCTTCTGCTATTTTTTCAACATTTGGATTAACAGAGGGAAAGTAAAAATAAAGAACAAAAGTATGCTACTAATTAGTTACTCAGAAATTCTTTTGAATAACATATTTTGTAAATTTTCATCATTTTTTCTGTTATCCCATATAGCAACAATCATTATTTCGTTATCCTCAACGAGATAAAATATCCGATTATGTTTTGAGTGTAAAGTTAAAAAAGGAGAATATCTTTCATCTTTAGTTCCAAGATATGGATTGACAGATAAGACATTCATAAGATTAATCAAATTTTTAATGACTTTATTTGCAACATTATAGCCAAATAATTCATTAACTCTTTGTTTTATTAGACTGAGTTCTTCTACGGCTGATTTATGTAAAACTACTTTTCTGTTCACACTCTTTTCATTACCAAGTCATAGACATTTTCGATAGGTATGCAAACAGAAGGATCGTTTTTCATTTCTATTGCACGGCGTTTCAGTTCTTTTAATTCATCTTCAACTGAAAATTCGTCAATGTCATTACGTTTTATTAATGTCATTGCGTATGAATAAACCAAATATTCAAGTTCTTTTCTTGAATATTGTCCACACGACGGCAATTCGATATTAATTTTTACCGTATCCATATTAAATTCTTTATATCTGCAAAGATACAGATGTTTTGTAATCTGCCAAAATCTTATGCTATTTTTTCAACAAAATGATGTTTTAAAAGTTAAATGATTTGAACCTCAAATTCTTTTTTAATTCGTAAATCGTAATTCTAAATTCGTAAATAAAGTTGTACTTTTGCAAAAAAATTTTTTTGTATGGACGCAACGGAAAGAAAACAGATTATCGACCTTATTAAGAACGAGGTAGTTCCGGCAATCGGTTGTACCGAACCCGTAGCAGTGGCATTGGCTGTAGCAAAAGCAAAGGAAACGCTTGGTACAATTCCCGAAAAGATTGAAGTCCTTTTGAGCGACAATGTGCTGAAAAATGCAATGGGCGTTGGTATCCCCGGCACTGGAATGATTGGTCTGCCTATTTCTATTGCGCTGGGTGCCTTGGTTGGAAAGTCGGAATACGGACTCGAAGTGCTGAAGGATGTTAACGCCGACGCAATTGCCGATGGCAAACGGATGATTGACGAAAAGCGTATAAGCATTAAGCGCAAGACCGGAATCACCGAAAAGCTCTACATTGAGGCTATTTGCTGTGCTGGAAACGATTCGGCCAAGGCTATAATCGCTTGCGGACATACAAATTTCATTCACATTTCGCGCAACGATGAGGTAATTTTCGAGAAAAAAGTTGATTCTTCGGAATGCAAGGACTCGGAATGTTGCCATCTCAGTATGCGCAAGGTTTACGACTTTGCAACCACAGCACCAATCGACGAGATTTCTTTCATCCTCGAGGCTGGCAAGATGAACATGTCCATTGCCGAGGAGTCGTTCAATAATAATTTTGGTCATACCTTGGGCAAAATGTTGCACGGACATCAGCACGATGCACTTTTCGGGAACGGCATTTTCAAGGATATAGTTTCTTACACTTCTGCTGCCTGCGATGCTCGTATGGCTGGCTGTCCGAGTCCGGTAATGAGCAACTCCGGCAGTGGAAACCAAGGCATTGCTACCACAGTTCCAGTGTGCATTTATGCCCGCGATACTCAACAACCAGATGAAAAACTTATCCGTGCACTGATACTCAGCAACTTGACATCAATCTACATTAAGCAGAGCCTTGGCCGTCTGTCAGCTTTGTGCGGCTGTGTGGTTGCTTCTACTGGTTCGAGCTGCGGCATAACCTACTTGATGGGTGGAACCTACGAGCAGATTTGCTATTCTGTAAAGAATATGATTGCCAACATTACCGGTATGATTTGCGATGGTGCTAAGCCGAGTTGTTCGCTCAAGATTGCCACTGGAATTTCTTCGGCTGCATTTTCTTCGATGCTGGCTATGGAAAACCATTGTGTTTCGTGCGTCGAAGGAATTATCGACAATGATGTTGACGACTGCATCCGCAACCTTACTCTCATCGGTACATCTGGCATGAACGAAACCGACCATTATGTACTTGATATTATGACTTCGAAGAAGTAGGTATTAGCTCATATATTGCTTTTCAGAGCAAGTATTATTGTCGCCGCATTCCTCATCGCAAACATTGCAGTCGCAATCAAACTTTCTAGTCGTATTGCGTTGTGCTGCATCCAAATCATAATCGTCGTATGTACGTGGCTTATTTTTGCCAAGTTCCATATATATTTCAAGCAGTTCGCTGTATTTCATCGGGATAAGCACAACCTCATCGATGCAAGCAGGAATGAGAATGGTTTCGCCTTCGTTGAGCACCTCGTCGCCACCTCCGGTCTTTACGGTCACCTGTCCGTGTACGCAATGGTAAATCACAAACGAATCCATATTGCTGTAATCCTTCAGCAACGAGTTCATCACCGGTAAATAGTTGGCTGTAAAATACTTGCAATCGACAATCTGGTTCGAGTGGTCGGGAGTGCGTGCAAACCTAATCGAGCTCTTGTCGTTCTTCTTGTAGTCGATGACATCTACTGCATATTGCGTATGCAGTTCGCGGTTGCCACGGTTGTAATCGTAGATGCGGTAGGTAATGTCTGAGGTTTCCTGAATTTCAACCACGGCAGTACCGGCGCACATTCCGTGTACGCGCCCAGCAGGGATGAAATAAAAGTCGCCAGCTTTCACGTTGTGATACTTGAGAAGATTTTCAAGGTTGCCATCCTGGATTGACTGAAGCAGTTCGCTTTCGGTGGTGTCGCGGTTGAACCCATCGATTATCTTTGCATCTGCGTCTGCATCAAGGATATACCATGCTTCGGTCTTGCCACGGGCATTGTGCAGTTCGGCGGCTGTTTCGTCGTCGGGATGCACCTGCACCGAAAGGTTTTCCTTGGCATCGATGATTTTCAACAAGATTGGAAATTCGTAGCCGTATTCCTCCAAAACCTTCTCGCCTACTACTTCGTCAAGATAGACCTCTATTACTTCCTGCAGCGTATTGCCTTCCAGAAAACCGTTTGCCACAACCGAAACATCGTCCTGCACACCCGAGATTTCCCAGCTTTCGCCACAATTTTCGGGAATGCTGTCGTCTTTCTTTATTCTGCGTATCTTGTCGCCGCCCCAGACTTTTGTCTTGTATATCGGCTTGAATTTCAATGGATAAAGCATTTCAAAAATATTTTTATGTTTAGGAAGGCAAAGTTAGGGAAAATTTACGATTTACGATTTTAGATTTACGATTTTTGCTGACAAGATGCAAATGGATTTATGATTGACAATGTTGAACTTTGAATTGTTGAACTTTGAACGTTAAACAAAATCAAACTCAGAAACTTTTAAACATAGAAACGGCGAAGCCATTCAAACGGCGCCTTCAAACCCTAAAAAAATCTCCATCCATAAAAAAAGAATTTGTATCTTTGAAGCCACAAAAATTTTACAAGATATGTTAGTTGTAGGAATTGCAGGCGGTTCGGGCGCAGGAAAGACG
>CACWOG010000057.1 GCA_902762455.1 uncultured Bacteroidia bacterium
AGTTTGCATCGGGGAAGAAACGCTTCTGCGGTTCGTATTCCATCTGCGCCTTCATATAAATGCGGTCAAGTTTCTTTATGCGGGCATCGCAATCGATAAGAGCCATACGGATTTCGTTCTTGTAGATGTCCATCATCTCCTTTGCAATGCAATAAATCGGGTCTGATGCAAGCGTTTTTACCGACTTCGACGAAAGTCCGTTTACAAAATTGTCGAACTTGGTCTGGTTTGCAAATACCGACTTCGAGAAGCAGTATTCGGCGAAAGCCATATACTTGTCGGATGCCGACTTGGCAACCTTGTCGATGCTCGCATAAGTTGACGGCCAATATTTTTCGGGCATATTCTTGGCAAAAATGCGTGTCATCTCGGCAAAAAGTCTGATTTCGACCTCCTCGTCGTAGTCCTTGTAGTTGCCTTTCGACTTTGATAGAGCCATTTCCTTGAGGCTCTGCAAGTTCTCTGACGAAGCATCCTTGCACGATTCGAGCATACGCATCTGATGGGCAAACGAAACCGCATAACTTCCAAGACCTGCTTCAGATATATAGATATAAGCCAAGTTCAACGGTTTCATTTCGGCATACACCTTTGCATAGTCGTCGAGAAGATTCTTGTACTCGGGCTTGTCGTTTGCCCACTTCTGGAAACCTTCCTCGAAATTGCGCTTAACATTCACTGCATCAAGGCGTTTCAAGCCCTTTATTTCGCCCTGCCATTTCTTCCATCCGTTGGCAATGCTTGCAGCCTTGTTGGAATACTGGATGCGTGTGAGCTTCGACTTTTCCATGCCAGCCTTAATTACTTCGAGTTTCTTGTCGCGGATGGCGATGCGCGTCGGGTCGGAATCGTACATTACCTGCTCGACAGCCACTGCCGGAAGGTATTCCTGAGTCGTGCCCGGATAGCCGAACACCATTGTGAAGTCGCCTTCCTGAACGCCCTTGAGCGAAATCGGGAAGAATTTCTTTGGCGTGTAAGGAATATTGTCGTCGGAATACTTTGCAGGCTTGCCGTCCTTACCGCAATACACGCGGAAGAGCGAGAAATCGCCAGTGTGACGCGGCCACATCCAGTTGTCGGTATCGCCACCGAACTTGCCTATTGCTGAAGGCGGAGCACCTACGAGACGCACATCCTCAAAAATTTCGTTCTTGAACAGGAAATACTGGTTGCCGTTGTAGAACGATTCGATGCGAGCCTGATAGTGGGTACCCTTAACCGATTCGTCCTTTATTCTGGACATATTTGCCAAAATTTTCGTAGCGCGTTCTCCGTCCGACATATCAGAAGTTACGCCTTCGAGAACCTTGTCGGTAACATCTTCCATACTGACGAGGAAAGTCACTGTAAGCCCAGGACTTGCAAGTTCCTCCTTGCGGTTCATAGCCCAGAAACCGTCGGTAAGGTAGTCGTACTCGACCGAACTATGGCGCTGGATTGTTCCGTAACCGCAGTGATGGTTGGTGATGAGAAGACCTTCGTTAGAAATCATCTCGCCGGTGCAACCGCCACCGAAAATCACGATTGCATTCTTCATCGATGCGTGGTTGATGCTGTAGATGTCGTCGGCAGTAAGGAATATTTACGATTTACGAAGTACGATTGAGGATTTGAAGATTTGAGAATTTGATAATTTGAAGATTTAAGTATTGTAACAGCGCAAAATTTTGCGCTTGTTTGCAATGCGTTGCAACGGATGAAATGATTTGACAGATATTCTGATTTAGAATTTCTTCAACTCTCTATACAGTCTTTGCACAGGCAATCCCACAACATTGTAGAACGAGCCATTGATGCCCTCAACCGCCACCTTGCCAATCCATTCCTGAATGCCGTACGCACCGGCCTTGTCGAAGGGCTTGTAGTTCTCGATGTAGAAACGGATTTCCTCATCGTCAAGTTTGGAGAATGTAACTTCGGTCTTCACGCTGAAACTCACGACCTTGTCAACAGAACGCAAGCATACGCCAGTAACAACAAGATGCGTCTTTCCACTCAGCAGACGGAGCATCTGGAAGGCATCGGAGTAGTCCTTGGGCTTGCCGAGAATCTTGTTGTCAACGATTACGGTTGTGTCGGCAGTAATAAGCAAGTCGTTGTCTTTCAAATCATTATAGGCATTCGACTTCTGACAGGCAAGGTATTCCGACACATCCTCGACACAAATGTCCGACGGCACAACTTCCTCTTCCTGCGAAGGCTTTACCAACGAATACTGAACGCCAAGCTGAGTAAGCAACTCGCGGCGACGGAAACTTGCCGAAGCAAGCAAGATATTGTATTTAGAATCAAATTGTTCCATTGTTTACGATAATATGACAAAAAACTATGCTGAACGCAATTCCTAAAACCATTATCAACTTCACAAAACCGCTCAGAAACGAATATTTACGCTTCGAAGTGCCGAAAAGCGATGCTATTCCCACAATCAAAGTCGGAATCATAACCGCCGCATACAAGTAAACTGTCGGTAGCATCTCGCCATAGAAGAACCTCGTTTCGGCAAGATAGCAATACCAGAAAAATGCCACCGCCGCAACCGAAAGTACAGCGAGCATACATATAATATAATTGGTCTTCTTGAGTCCGATTCTCACAGGTATGGAGCGCACGCTATTTTCACGGTCGCCCTCAATGTCCTCGCAGTCCTTTATGATTTCACGCATCAGACTGAAAATGAAGGCAAAAACGGAGAAAAATATGATTACCTGCATAACCATTTTCACCGCGCGTATGTGGCTGATGTCCCAGTACGAAACGGCATCGGCCTGTGCAAAATATTCTGTCATTCCAACTAGGAAAGGAACTATTCCCGAAAGCATTGCGATGAGCAGATTTCCCCAGAAGGTTGTTTTTTTCAGGTCGCGGGAATAAATCCACAACATAGCGAAGGCTCCGAAAAATATGAAGAAGTACCACCACCTGCGAGCGGCAACAGCAACAACGACAGCAATAATCAGAGCAAAGACATTCAACCACAGATGCATGGCAATCGCCTTGCGTCGCGGTACTCGGAAACCTACAAGCACCCTACCCGACCTGTTCACGCGGTCGATTTTCTGGTCGAAATAGTCATTTATGACATATCCACCGGCAGCAATGAGCACAGTAGCGAGCATCATAAGGTAGAAAATCCAGTCGGGGAACATCACTTTTATGCCGTAGTTGGCGAACACGGGGAATATCACAAGCAAACGCATTGCAATCATAGTCAGAATGATTACAAGGATATTTTTCCACCGTATCAGTTTCAAAAAGTTTTTCATAACGCAAAGATACAAATTTATTTTGGATTTACGAGGTACGATTTTAGATTGTTTGAAATTGTTTGAAATGGTTTGAGATTGTTTGAAGTGGTTTGAAATTGTTTGAAATGGTTTGAGATTGTTTGAGATGGTTTGAAATTGTTTGAGATGGTTTGAAATTGTTTGAGATTGTTTGAACGTTGAACATTGAACCCTTGAACGTTGAACTCTTGAACCTTTGAACCCTTAAACGCCGAAGGCATTCAAACGGCGCCAGCCACTGAAACTTTCCTAACACCATCCTGTTGAATCTTTTCTACAAAACCATAAATACACATTAGCCACAAAAGGCTTACCTTTGCGCCAAATAATTTTGGTGACTATGGGATAGCGACATTTTTGTTACCCGTATGTCACTTTATTATTAATTGGCAACAATTTGTACTTTATTTTAACTTAAATTATAAGAAAATGAAAAAGTATTTAGCAGAAATGATTGGAACCATGGTATTGGTTCTTATGGGATGCGGAACAGCTGTAAGCCTTAGCTGCGGCGTCGACACTGCATCTATTGTTGGAACAGCATTGGCGTTTGGTCTTGCCGTAATAGGCATGGCTTACGCAATCGGCAAGATTTCGGGTTGCCACATCAATCCGGCAATTACCCTTGGTGTTGCATTGAGCGGCAGAATGAGCTGGAAGGATGCTATCATGTACATGATTTTCCAGGTAATTGGAGCATTCATCGGTTCGGCTATCTTGTTCTGGATGACAAAGGAAGTTGGTCTTGAAGGCACTGGAGCAAACGACTTGCAGTCAGGTGTTAGCGTACTTGGCGGTCTGCTTGCCGAAATCTTCTTCACCTGCGTATTCGTTTTTGTAGTTCTTGCAGCTACCCACGAAAAGAACGGTGCAGGCAATGCAGCAGGACTTGCAATCGGTCTTACACTTGTACTTGTACACCTCGTTTGCATCCGCTACACTGGCACATCGGTTAACCCGGCTCGTTCGATTGCTCCCGCAGTATTCCAAGGCGGAACAGCACTCAGCAACCTGTGGATTTTCATCGTTGGTCCGTTCGTAGGCGGTGCACTTGCAGCAGGTATCTACAAGATTTTCGACTGCAAGAAGGAATGCAACAAGTAATTTGAAAACTTTACAGACAAAAATAGGGGCGAAAAAATTCCGCCCCTATTTTTTTGCATGATAATCAACAATTTAAGAACCTCGCAACTATAGTTTTTATCAAAACTGTCGTTTTTAAAAGTTATTTCTATCACAAATTTGTCGTTTCTAAAAGTCAATTTTAAATTATTTTGACTTTTCTAAAAGTCATTTTCACGAAAAAAGTAGTTCTAATATTTGAAACAGACAAAATTCCACCCCTATTTTTTTGTATCAATAATGTAATTATTCCGCCCAGTCCTCTACACTCAAACCTTCGATTCTACAGAAATGCTTCCTGTTGTGCGTTACAACTGTAAGAGCATTTTCTCTTGCGGTAATTCCAATTAAAAGGTCAAAATCCTCGACAGTTTGACATATGCTTTCCAAACGGACTTTTTCAAGACTAAATGCATCAGCAATATTATCAATGCCAACTACATCGTAATAATCTATTAGCAACCGTGCTTTTGATAATTCTTGCTGTCGATACTTATTAGAAGCCTTATATGCTCCATAAAGCAATTCAATAGCAGTTATTGCAGAAATGCAGCAATACTGATTGTTCTTAACGCAATGTTGCCTAACTTGTTCATTTCCTCGCAACAATTCAACACAAATAGATGTGTCCAAAAGATATTTCAATTCAGCCATAACTCAGATTTGGGGATAAGTATTTTCAGTCCTACCAGCACGAATCTGCGCCATGATCTCTTCTGTGTTGCGCTCATCGTTTTCCCAACCGCCAAAAAACTTGTCCATCTCCATAGCGACACGCTCACAGCGTTCTTCCTCGGTTTCGGATACACTTTCCACGAGTCTACGCGACAATGCCAGCCTTTCGCTTGGCGAAAGACGCTGTGCTTTTGCCCAAACATCTTCAATTGTTGTTCCCATAATGTATATCTCCAATATTTCAAATGCAAAGATACATATTTTTTGTAAATGGCACAAAAAAATCCACATTGCAGACAATGGACGAATGTCATGCTATTTTTTTTGGTGCGATAATTGATTTAATATAAATTTGCACCTTGCATTGATTTTTGAAATGAAACGACTTGCAACCATATTATTCGCATTTGGCATCTGCCTAACGCTCTCGGCACAGAAAACGCTGAAACTTGCCGATGCTGCACTCAAGCGCGAACAGTTTTCGGAAGCCATTTCGCTATACACGCCTCTTGCCGAAAAACACAAGCACAACAAAAAACTTGTCTCGGAACTGTACTACAAGATTGGCTACTGTTACAAAAAACTATCGATTCCCGAAGAAGCCGCACCAAATTTCAAACTGGCAATCGAAAACGGCTGCGAGGATTCATTGGCATACCTATATTTCGGTGAAGCACTGCAAATGCTACAGCTTTACGACTCGGCACTTGGCCAGTTCCAACGATTCGGCGAACTTTCGCCAGGCAGCAGACTTGCACAAAAAGGCATAAAAAGCATAGCACTCACCCGCGAAATGCTTGCCAATCCGTCGCGCTACGAAGTGACGCTGAAGCCGATAATAAATTCGGGCGGTGAAGATTATTGTCCGTTCTACGAGGCTCGCACACACAAGAAGGTTTACTTTACATCTACACGCAATGCTCCTACGCATGTCACAGTAAGTCCCGAATCGGGCGAATACTGCTCCAATATATTCTACGCCGAGCAGGACCGCGAAGGACGATGGAGCGAAGCCAAGATTGCCCCGGGCAACATAAACACAACCGCCGAAGAAGGTGCCGCCTGCCTCAACCGCAAGTCCAACAACCTGTATTTCACGCGTTGCACCTATGACAAGGACAACGACAAGGGCTGTCGCATCTATATGGCGAAGAAAGTCGGAAACAACTGGATGAACGCGCAGGAAGTCCCAATCAAGGGCATTCCCGACAGCGTCTCCATCGGTCACCCAGCCATCAGCGACGACGAGCTAACACTTTATTTTGTCGCCGACTCACTGCTTGGCGGACTTGGCGGCAAGGACATTTACTGTGTCACACGGCAACGCAAGAACCAACCCTTCAATCCTCCACAAAACCTTGGTAGCTACATAAATACCGAAGAAGACGAAGTTCACCCCTATATCCGTAGCAACGGCGACCTGTACTTCGCATCGGACGGACATCCTGGAATGGGCGGATTCGACATCTACCTTGCAAAGCATGTCAAAAATTCCAAATACATTATTATTAATATGGGCTTCCCCATCAACACCTCGCTCGACGATTTCGGAATTGTGTTTACTGGAATGCGCGAGGAAGGCTTTCTGTCGTCGCGACGCAGAGGCGGAGTCGGGAAGACCGACCTGTATTATTTCGTCCTGCCAGAAATTTCGTTTACGGTAACCGGCACTATATGGGACAAGGAAGCAAACAAACCTGTTCCAAACGTTGACATACAGATTATGAACGACGAGTATGTGCTGATGGACACCCAGACCACTGACGAAAACGGCAGATACGAACTTGAGTTGAAACCAGAAAACAACTACATAATATACTACAAGGCACAAGGTTACAAGTTGGAAAAGACCACCGTCGAAACCAAAGGTCTGACAGAAACAAAGAATTTTGTAAGAGATATTTTTATGGAGAAATAGGCTGAGAGGCTTGAAGGCTAAAAGGCTGAAAGGCTCGCAGACGTTTGTACAGACGCAAAATTTTGCGTCTCAGAAACGGCGAAGCCATTGAAACATAGAAACGGCGAAGCCACTGAAACGGCATCAGCCATTCAAACAACTAGAAACAGCGCAGCGTGAAACGGCATCAGCCACAGAAACTTAGAAACTTTTTACAATACTTTGCTGTTGTTTGAAAAAATAAATGTATATTTGGGCACTTTTTTAAAATGGATATTCTGTATATATGAAACGACTGTTGACGATAGCAATAATGGTTTTCTCGGTGCTATTCTTACAAGCACAGAAAGCTTTGATTGACAAGGGAAACGAATATTTCAACCAGTTCTCATACGACCTAGCGAAAGACTACTACGAAAAGGCTTTGCCAAGTATCTCCGCCAAGGAAGACCTTGCAAAAGTTAACTATCAGTTGGGCTTCTGCTACAAGCAACTCGGTAATACCGACAAGTCGGAAATGTACTTCAGAGTGGCTGTGAAGAACTATGTAAGGGGCGTAATCAAGCCTGATGTACTCTTATTCTACGCCGATGCACTTAGAATGAACGGAAAGTACGAAGACGCTATCGACTACTACAAGCAATATCTAAAATATGCGCCTCAAGACCACCGTGCAAAGAGCGGTATGGAATCGTGCAAGATTGTTCCTAATTGGATTAGCCGTCCTACAAGATACAAGGTTACAAATGTATCGAAGTTCAACACTGCACAGGCCGACTTCTCAATTGTGTGGGCATCAAAGGACTACCGCACCGTTTATTTCACCTCATCGCGCGAAGGTTCGCAAGGTAGCCGCGACAACTACAAGTCAGGACAAAAATTCACCGATATTTTCGAAGTAACTCAGGACAGAAAAGGTGCATGGTCGTCGCCGACTCCAATCGTAGGAGGAGTAAATACCGAGGACGACGAAGGCGCATCAACCGTTTCGCTCAAGGGAACAGATATGTACTTCACACGTTGCAAGGCAGGAAAGAAAGTTGACGAACCTTGCAAGATATACCTTAGCAGTAAGAAAGGTAATGCCTGGGGGCAACCTATAATGCTTGAAATCCCAGGATTCGAGGCTGCCGAAGTCGGTTATCCCGCCTTGACACCCGATGACAAAACCTTGTATTTCAGCGCAGAAGTTGAAGGTGGATACGGAGGACAGGACATCTATATGGCTCAGCGTGTAGGAACATCCAACAAGTTCACTAAGCCGATTAACCTTGGTCCGAAAATCAACACCCTCGGCGACGAAGTATTCCCGACAGTCCGCGAAAACGGCGATCTATATTTCGCTTCAGACGGACATCAGGGTATGGGTGGTCTCGACATCTACAAGGCTGTAAAGAAAGGTAAGGAATTTACAGGAGTGGAAAATATGAAATACCCGATAAACTCATCATTTGATGACTTCGGAATAATATTCAACGGCAAAGAAGAATCTGGATACTTCTCATCAAACCGCAAGGGCGGAAAGGGAAGCGACGATATTTATTCCTTCATCCTGCCACCGCTTGTAATTACAATGAACGGTGCTATTTACGACACTACAAATATCGAAAGAAAGATTCCGCTTAAGGATGCAAAAATTACCGTCTATGCTGATGGTGCCGTTGTAAAGGAGTTGACTTCCAACGAGAAGGGTCAATTCACAATGCAACTCCAGAAAGACAAGATTTATGAAGTAAAGGGCGAAGTTTCTAAGGATTACTTCTCTAATTCGATACGATTCTCAACTGCAAAGGTTGAGTACGATACCGTTTTTAATGCAATACTTAACCTCGGTAGAATTCCAAGGGTTATAGAATTGCCTAACATTGAATATGCATACGACAAGGCTGACTTGAAGCCGGAATCAACGGTTTCTCTCGACGGATTGGTAAAGACCTTGAACGACAACCCGAACATCACAATCGAAATGCGTGCTCACACCGACTTCCGTGGCAACGACGACTACAACATGACTCTTTCGCTAGCTCGTGCAAAGTCGTGTGTTGACTACCTTATTTCAAAGGGAATAAAGCCAGATAGACTTACAGCAAAGGGATTTGGAGAAACAGAACCTAAGACAGTAACTGCACAGATGGCAAAGCAATATCCATTCTTGAAAGTTGGTGATGTATTGAACGAAGAATACATAAACAAGATTACCGATTTCGGAAAGAAAGAAATCTGCCACCAGCTCAACCGTCGTACAGAATTCAGTGTCGTTTCTACCGACTATGGCTACGAGGAAGAAGTAAAGAAGGCTGCTGAAGAGGAAGCTGCAAAGAAAGGCAATGCTGTAATACAACATTCCGATAGCGACGATTTCTAAAATAGAATTCCAATAACATAAAAAGCTCTCTTCGGAGGGCTTTTATTATTCTTTACAAGATTATTTTGCCAATGAAGCACCGATTATTCATATTGTTCGCGTTGACAGTATTCTCATTATTTCCTATAATTGGCTTCTCCCAGCAATATCCTTTCCAAGACACTACACTCGACATCGAAACCCGCGTCAGTGACCTTATTGGACGGCTTACCATTGACGAAAAACTTTCGCTTCTTGAACACCAGAACCCGGCAATTTCGCGCCTCGGACTGAAACCTTACAGCTGGTGGAATGAAGCTCTGCACGGTGTTGGTCGCAACGGAACTGCAACCGTATGGCCTATGCCGATAGCTCTGGCTGCATCGTTCGACAGCAAAATGGTTGGAAATATTTTTGCGCTGGTTGCCGCCGAAGCCCACAAAAAATACCGTGAGGCACAAGCACAAGGCAACTACGGCGATTATGCAGGACTTACATTTTTCACACCAAACATCAATATTTTCCGAGACCCGCGCTGGGGACGAGGCATGGAAACCTACGGCGAAGACCCGTTCCTAACGGCAAAAATGGGCGCAGCCTGCGTTAGTGGACTTCAGCATGGCAGTATTGACGGGTCGATTACTGCTGCAGCCTGTCTTAAGCACTTCGCTGTACATAGTGGTCCCGAAGGCACTCGTCACCAATTCGATGCAAATGTTTCGCAACGTGACCTATGGACGACCTATCTACCTGCATTTGAATACATTATCGGCTTTAGTGATGTAAAGCAAGTAATGTGCGGTTACAACCGTCTGAACGGAACTCCTTGCTGTACCAACCGCGAATTGCTTGTTGACATTCTGCGCAACAAGTGGAAATACGACGGCATTGTAGTCACCGATTGCTGGGCGCTGAACGATTGCTGGGAACGCGACACCGTGATTCTTCGCCACAAAACCCACGCTACGGCAGCTCTTGCAGCCTCCGATGCTTTCGGCAGCGAAGTTGACCTCGAATGCGGAAGCGGTCTGCAAGCATTGAAAACTGCCGTCGATTCGGGATATATCCCCGAAAGCAAGATTGACGAACATTTGCGGAGAGTTTTGTCGTTGCGAATGGAACTCACAGAATCAAATCCAGACTTCAATTATTTACCACAAATTACACCCCACGATGCAGCAATAGAAACATTCGTCTTGCTAAAAAATGATGGTATTTTACCAATTGACGGTAAACGGATTTTCCTCGTAGGTCCTAATGCAAGCGACACTCTTATGCCGTTGGGCAACTACAATGGCACTCCGCTTCACACTTCAACCATAGAGGAAGGTCTGAACCAACGTTTTGCAATTGCAGAAACAGCCACCGATGCCGACATAATCGTGTATGCAGGTGGGCTTAACCCGCAGCTCGAAGGCGAGGAACTTCCAATCGACATTCCTGGTTTCCACAAGGGTGACCGCACAAGGATAGAACTCCCAGAAAATCAAGTTGATGAAATTAAGCAACTGAAAAAACTTGGCAAACCATTGGTATTGCTGTTGTGTACTGGCAGTGCTATTGCTCTCGAAAATATCATCAACGAGACAAATGCCGTAATGGTATGCTGGTATGGTGGCGAGGATATGGGAAAAGCTGTCGCTTCGGCATTGGCTGGCGAGAGCGACAATTTTGGCCGTCTGCCTGTGACTTTCTACAAATCAACCTCACAACTCCCCGACTTCGACGACTACAACATGCAAGGTCACACCTATAAATATATGAAGCAAAAACCGCTGTTTCCGTTCGGCTACGGACTTTCGTATTCTGACTTCAAGATTGAGAAAATAAGTGTTGACTATCGCGAAATGCGTGTCACGGGAACCGTCAGCAACATTGGCACAAAAGCGAAGTGCAAGTCGGGGAAAACCATAATTCAAGTGTATTTGAAGAATCCAAACGACAAAAGCGGTTTGCAGAAGTCGCTTGTCGGGATGCAGAAAATAGAAATTCCAGTTGGAGGTACAAGCACATTCGACATAAAGATTGACAAGTTCTGGTTGCGCCAATTCAACGAAACCACTGGCAAAATGGAAGAACCAAAGCATGGTGACAAATTCATTCTGCAGGTCGGTTTCAGTAGCGACGATAAGAATCTGGACAATTTCAAATTTAAATATTTAGTACAATGAAAAGGACATTTATTCTACTCAGTATAATATTGGCATTTTTTTCAGCGAAAGCTCAGAGCGACAGCAAACCCGAAACCGACATTGTAATTCTCAACCGCATCGAGCAGTGGCAAGACTTGAAATTCGGCTTTATGGCGCACTGGGGTATGTACTCGCAGTGGGGTGTGGTGGAATCGTGGAGCATCTGCAACGAGCCGTGGATAAACCGCAACGGCGCCGACTACTACGAATACAAGAAGGAATACCAAGCCTTGAACAAGAATTTCAATCCCAAGCATTTCGATGCCACGCAATGGGCAAAGGCTGCCAAGGAGGCAGGGATGAAATACATGGTTTTCACTACAAAGCACCACGATGGTTTCTGTATGTTCGACAGCAAGCAGACCGACTACAGCGTTGCTGGAACCGACTGTCCGTATCACACAGCATCCCAACCAGACATTACAAAGGATATCGTTGATGCGTTCCGTTCCGAAGGAATGTGGATAGGTCTTTATTTCTCAAAACCCGACTGGCACAACGACGACTATTGGGCGCATGAGTGGGCAACTCCCGACCGCAATGTCAACTACGACATAGCCTCGCATCCACAACGCTGGGAGAACTTCAAGCAGTTTACATACAACCAGATATATGAACTCACGCACAACTACGGAGACATTGACATTCTCTGGCTCGATGGTGGCTGGGTGCGTCCCGAATGGAGCTTGAACGATGAAACCCGCGAATGGCTCGGATGCTATCAACGCATACAGGACATCGACATGCCACGCATTGCCGCTATGGCTCGCAAGGACAATCCAGACCTAATAATTGTTGACCGTAGCGTTGGTGGTAAATACGAAAACTACCGCACTCCCGAGCAGCAGGTTCCGGACAGCCTCTTGTCTTACCCGTGGGAAACTTGCATGAGCATGGGCGACAGCTGGTCGTATGTTGAAAACGACAATTACAAGAGTACACGCAAACTAATACACACCCTTATAGACATTGTCGCCAAAGGCGGAAACTATCTGCTGAATGTCGGTCCCGATGCTGATGGTAAACTGCCAGAAACAGCAATTCAACGCATGAAGGAACCGTCCGCTCTACCCTTATGCCAAAGGCAATATCCGCTACACACAGTCGAAGGATGGCAAACACAAATATGAAATCACCTTGTTGGATGATGGAGAATATGCAAAAGTAAAGGAAATGAAAGTAAAAAGATAGACATTTTTTTGTTTTTAATCAACAAAAATCATTGCGTTATTAATGCAAATAATTGGTTATGATAGGATTATGTATTTAAGCACAATATATTTCACTATCTATTTTGCATAATACAAAAAGTATAGTATTTACCATATCATAAAAGACCCACAATGCCCAACATCAAAAACATAATCTTCGACCTCTGCGGACCGATAATCACAATCGACATCAACCTTATCGATAAACGTCTGCATGAATTTGGCATAACGGATGAACATCCATACCGAGCACTCTACGACAGTGGACTTACCAAACGTTTCGAGGCAAATGAAATAACAACCGCCGAGTTCTGCAACGAGGTACGCACAATACTCCAAACCGACATTTCCAACGAACAAATATGCGATGCTTGGAACTCGTTGATTGTCGATTTCAAGAGCGAACATCAACTGCTATTTCCAAAGGTTCACAAGCATTACCGCACATTCGTCCTCAGCAACAGCGACGTGGTAAATGCAGAATATTTTACCCAATACCTTAATAGCGAAGCAGGCTTCGACTTTGTCGGTCAAGGTTTCGACGAGATTTTCTTCTCCTACAAAATTGGCGAACGCAAACCAAGTCCGAAAATCTTCCAGCACATTCTTGCCAAGCACAACCTCAATGCCGCCGAAACACTTTTCATCGACGACTGCGAAAAGCACTGCCTAGGTGCAAAGGAGGTCGGACTATACACAATCTGGCTACAAAAACCTACAGACATTTGCGAACTTTTCAACGATAACGGAACATTAAAACAATAGACATGAAAAAGAAAATATATCTTGCCGCAGGTTGTTTTTGGGGCGCAGAACATTACCTCAAACAAATAGAAGGCATAACATTCACACAGGTTGGATTCGCAAACGGAAATACCGAAAATCCAACATACGAACAGGTTTATACAGACCTAACCGGCTATGCAGAGACTGTGTTAGTGGAATACGATTCATACACAATTCCACTGCGAACAATCCTGCGCCTTTACTTCAAGGCAATCGACCCGACAAGCCTGAACCGCCAAGGCGAAGACTACGGCACACGCTACCGCACTGGAATATACTACACAGACAAGTCGGATTTGCCAGTAATACAAGAAGTTATGGCAATGGAAGCAAAGAAATACGATGCGCCTTTACAAGTAGAAGTCTCACAATTGAAGAACTTTTATTCTGCCGACGAATACCATCAGGATTACCTTGACAAGAACCCGACAGGCTATTGCCATCTGCCGATTGAACTTTTTGCCTATGCAAAGAATTACAAACCAGTAACTGTCCGTATTCGTGAAAGTCTTGTCGCGCAACAGGACTTGGCTTATCGTGATTTTCACTCCAAACTTATGCCAGGAATCAACATTGAGAGGATAATCGGCATCCGCACACCGCAACTGCGCAAGCTTGCAAAGGATTTTGCCAAGGATGCTGAAATAGACGATTTTCTGTCGAGCCTACCGCATCAGTATTACGATGAGAACAACCTGCACGGATTCATAATTTCTGAAATCAAGGACTACAACCGCACAATAGCAGAAATCGACCGTATCCTTCCGTACATCGACAATTGGGCGACCTGTGACCTTATCAGGCCGAAGTTGTTCAGCAAAAATCACGACAAGCTCATAAAGGACATCCGTCGCTGGATGAAATCAAGCAAGACCTACACCATTCGTTTCGGCATCGAAATGCTTATGACACATTTCCTCGACGATGATTTCTGTCCCGAATACCTCGAATGGGTTGTGAGCGTCACAAACGACGAATACTATGTGAAAATGATGGTTGCATGGTATTTCGCCACCGCACTTGCCAAACAATACGATGCCACATTGCCAATCATCGAGCAGAAGCGTCTCGCTTCGTGGACTCACAACAAGACCATACAGAAAGCCATCGAAAGCTATAGGATTACAGACGAGCAGAAGGAATACTTGAAGGGGCTGAAGATTTAATTTATATCTCGTTCAAAGTCTTTATTATCAACTCTGACGCTTCGTCAATCTCCTCATCGGTAATTACCAATGGTGGAGCAATGCGGAATGCAGTGTCGTGGAAAATGAACCAGTCGGAAATAAGTCCGTTTGCTATTGCACGCTTGATGAACTTCAGAACATTGTCGAAAGAGCCAATTTCAACCGCCAGAAGCAAACCCTTGCCCCTAATTTCGCTTATCATAGGATGCGACTTCAAGTTTGAAATAAACCTGTCGGCTTTGGCTTGAATAGTATCGACAATGCCCGATTCGTTTATAATTTTCACACCAGCGAGTGCAGCTGCTGCCGAAACCGGATGTCCGCCAAAAGTCGTTATGTGTCCCAACACAGGGTCGGTCATAAACGACGACATAATCTTTCGCGACGACACAAATGCTCCTATCGGCATTCCTGCGCCAAGAGCCTTCGCAAAGCAAATAATATCCGGCTCAATACCAAAGTGCATAAAACCGAACATCTTGCCAGTCCTACCAAAGCCCGTCTGGATTTCATCAAGAATAAGCAAAGCGCCTTTCTCGGTACACACAGAACGTAACTGCTGCATATATTCAACCGTAGGCACCATCACACCGCCCTCGGCCTGAATGGACTCGAGAACCACGCAGGCTGTATCCTCGTCAATTTGCGAAAGTTGGTCGAAATTGTTGAGTTCCAAGTGATACACATCGGGAAGTAAGGGTCGGAACGAACGCTTGAAATCCTCGTTTCCACAAAGGCTCAAAGCGCCTTGCGTACTTCCGTGATAGGCATTCACAAACGAAAACATCTTGTGCCGACGAGTATAACGCTTGGCAAGTTTGGTTGCACCTTCAATTGCCTCGCTACCGCTATTGACGAAATAAACATTGTCGAATTTTTCAGGTAGCATTCCGCACAGATACTCAGCAAGTTCCACCTGCGGCGACTGCACAAACTCGCCATAGACCATCAGGTGCATATACTTCTCCACTTGTTCCTGCACAGCCCTGATAACCTGCTCGTTGCAATGACCAAGCGAGCTTACCGAAACGCCCGAAATCAAATCGAAATATTTCTTTCCGTCGGGACCATACATATACACGCCCTTTGCCTTTTCAACTTCAACAAGGTAAGGACTTTCGGATGTCTGTCCTATGTAATTCAGGAAAAGTTGCCTATGCGAGATGTTCATCTTTCAAATGTTTTTGCAGTATATGTTTCTCTACCGCCTTGTTTGCAGCGGTCAGAAACCTTTCATACGAAATAGGCTTCAACAGATAGTCGGTGATGTCGTAGTTGTATGATTCTAGCGCATATTTTCTGCTGACAGAGATAACAATAATCTGAATATCCTTCTTGTATTTGTCAAGAAAATCGAAACCGCTCATCTGTGGCATCTCAATGTCGAGGAAAATAAGCGAAACATTGTTCTCCTCAATGCAAGTCTCAATACCTACAGGATTGGCAAAAGTACCGCAACAAGTAAGGAAGCCTGTCTTTTCGATAAAAGCAGCCATCTGAGTTCTTACAACCTCGCTGTCGTCAACAACTATACAATTCATATCCGAAACGCTATAACTAATTTGCCCACAAAGTTATAAAAATAAAATTACAAAAAACGTAAAAAGATTTATTTAATATAAGGTATATACCTTATTCCTTTTTATAATAGCAAATGCACTTGGTGAGTTCCTTCATTTCACCATACTCAGAAGGAAACAAAAAAAAGGATGCCAAAGCATCCTCTCGTTTTTAGTAGCGGGGGCAGGACTCGAACTTGCGACCTCCGGGTTATGAGCCCGACGAGCTACCAACTGCTCTACCCCGCAATTGCGCTGCAAAAGTACAACAAGTTTTTAAAACTGCAAAATGTTTTTCAAAAATAGTTTCATTTTGATTGCTCAAGGGAATAGCCAAAATCATGTCGCATTTCTTTTCTTGTTAACTGCCAACGTTTTACGCATCAAAAAAAATAAAAATAATAATCGGTCTGTATGTTTCAAAAAAACACTATATTTGCGACCTTAAATTTATTGTGTATATTAGTTAAAAAATTTTAGTAAAAATGCGTAACAGAGGAGCGATTATTTTATTATCGGTACTGCTTGCACTCATCAGCTTGTACTACCTCTCTTTCACATTCGTAGTGAACAAGGTTGAAGGCGACGCTGAAGAATACGCACAGGCATACGTCGATAACGGAAATTACAGCAATCTTACAGACGCCGACCGCAACGTGCTGATTGATAAGCAGAAAAAGGCGTACTTGGATTCAGTTGACAATCAGGTGGTGTACAGGCTCTTGAAGAAATACACCTATAAAGATTGTAAGGAAAGAGAACTTAACTTGGGTTTGGACCTCAAGGGCGGTATGAACATTTCGTTGGAAATTTCGGCAGAAGATGTACTGCTGTCGCTGGCAAGGGACAACAACGACCCTGCACTTTTGGCAGCTATCGAACAGGCAGGCAAACAGACTTCAGAGCAGACCGGTACCAACTTCATTGAAAGTTTCGGCAAGGCTTACAAGGAAATGCAAATGCCCGACAAGCCGGCAATGGCATACTTGTTCGCTACATCGCAGAATCAAGACAAGATACAGATAACTTCGACCGACGAAGAAGTAATCGATTATTTGACAAAGGAATACGATGCTGCGATTGGTAATGCATACGATGTTATCAACAAGCGTATCGACCAGTTCGGCGTTGTTCAGCCCAACATCCAGAAGGACGTTGCTGTAAAAGGTGTGTTCCACATCGAACTTCCTGGTATCAAGGATCCGGAACGTGTTGAAAAACTTTTGAAGCAGGCTGCAGTTCTCGAATTCTGGGAAACATACAACTACAATGAAATCAGGGAATCTTTCATAAATGCAGACCAGGCCTTGATAGCAATAAAGAAGGCTGAAGCTTCGAGAGGCACAAAGGAAGAAGAAGTTGTTGCCGACACAACAGCAGTTGCTGAAAATGCAGAGGCTGCAAGCGAAAATGTAGAAGTTGCCGATTCAACCAAGGCTGAAGAAACAGTTGCTGAAACCGAAGGTGACAGCGAATACTCAATTTTCAACCGTCTGATTCCGCAGGCTGGCAATCGTAGCGTTGGCGGTCCAGTTGTCGGTTTCGCAAAGAAGGCCGATATGGAATCAATCATGGACGACCTCAACCGCAAGGAAATAAAGAGCTTGTTCAAGAAAGACCTCTCATTCGCATGGGGATTCAAGGAACTTAAGGAAGCTCCGGGATACTACGAACTCTATGCTCTCAAGGCTTCAAAGGACGGAAAGGCTGCCCTCAACGGCGAAGTTGTTACCGATGCTCGTCAGGAATTCGGTCAGACAAGCGCAACAGCCGAAGTAACAATGGCAATGAACAATTCAGGTTCTACCCAGTGGGCAAGAATCACCAAGGAAAACATTAACCGCGCTATTGCAATCGTACTCGACGGCGCTGTATATTCGGCACCAAACGTAAACGATGAAATCAAGGGCGGACGTTCTCAGATTACTGGTAACTTCACACTCGAAGAAGCTACCGACTTGGCAAACGTATTGAAGGCTGGTAAGATGACAGCTCCGGCAGTTATCCTCTCGAAGGAAGTTGTTGGTCCGTCACTTGGTCAGAAGGCTATCGACTCGGGTATGTACTCGTTCATCATCGCCTTCATCCTCGTACTTATCTACATGATTTTTTACTACAACAAGGCTGGTATCGTTGCCGACGTTGCTTTGATTTGCAACCTCTTCCTCATCTTCGGTGTGATGGCATCGCTTGGTGCTGTTCTCACTCTCCCGGGTATCGCAGGTATGGTACTTACAATAGGTATGTCGGTCGATGCTAACGTTCTTATTTACGAGCGTATCCGCGAAGAAATAAGAAGCGGCAAGATGATTAAGTCGGCTGTGGCAGACGGTTACAAGAATGCTTATTCGGCAATCCTCGACTCCAACATCACTACTATTCTTATAGGTATAGTTCTTGCTTATTTCGGTGTTGGTCCAGTTAGAGGTTTCGCAACCACTCTTATTATAGGTATCCTCACTTCGTTGTTCACAGCAATTTTCATCACTCGTATCATCTTCACCAAGATGCTCGACAAGGACAGAAAGATTACTGTTGGCAACAAGCTCACAAACAATGCTTTCACCAACTTGCATTTCGATTTCCTCAAGGGTAGCAAGATTGCATTCATCATTTCTGGAACATTGATAGTAGTTGGTATCATCTCGTTGTGCACTTTAGGCTTGAAGCAGGGTATCGACTTCACAGGTGGTCGTAACTATGTTGTTAAGTTCGAAAACAATGTAGAACCAGAACAGATTGCTGTTGCACTCGAAGGTGTTTATGGTGACCGTCCGGTTGTTAAGACTTTCGGTGATGCAAACCAGGTTAAGATTACAACCCAGTACAAGATTGACCAGATAAAGGACAAGGCTGCTGGCGAAGAAGCCGACAATCTCCTTTACACTGGCTTGAAGAACGGCAAGTTCCTCCCAGAAGGCGTTGACGAACAGACATTCTTCGAACAATACCGTCAGACATCGCAGGTTGTAGGTCCTACAGTTGCCGACGACATCAAGACCAAGTCATCGGTTGCTATCCTCCTCGGACTTGTGGTAATGTTCCTCTACATCCTCCTCAGGTTCCGCAAGTGGCAGTACTCACTCGGTGCAACCATCGCTTTGATACACGACGTTTTGATAACTCTCGGTCTTTTCTCATTGCTCTATGCAGTAATGCCGTTCAACATGGAAATCGACCAGGCATTCATCGCAGCAATCCTGACAATCGTTGGTTACTCAATCAACGATACCGTGGTTATCTTCGACCGTATCAGGGAATACACTGGCTTGTACCCCAACCGCGACAGAAAGTCGGTTATCAACTCGGCAGTAAACAGTACAGTTGGCCGTACAATCAACACCTCAATGACAACCTTGGTGGTATTGCTCGCAATATTCATCTTCGGCGGTGAATCAATCAGAGGCTTCTGCTTCGCATTGCTCATCGGTGTCATCGTAGGTACCTACTCTTCAATCTTCATCGCCTCCCCGATGGCTTACCTCTTTGGCGTTGGCAAGAAGAAAGGTGAAGAAACAAAATAATTAGTATGATATTTTGAAAAAAGGCTGTAACTACAGCCTTTTTTCTTTAATTATGAGGAAAAATTAATCAAAATCAAATATTTTATGAAGAAGTATGCATTAATAATTTTAGCATTAGTATTCGCTCTGGCAGGCTGCAAGAAGAATAACACAGGTCACGAGACCAAGACAGCCAAAGACGCCAACGGATACAACTACGAATATGTAGAGAACGACCCGTCGGGTACTCGTATCTAC
>CACWOG010000058.1 GCA_902762455.1 uncultured Bacteroidia bacterium
AATGTAATTGTTCATTATTAGAAATATATGAAGAAACACCATTATTCGAATCAATTGCCCCGATATATGGAATTTTCCCTACAACCATATCTGCTTTTGTGAGCCGTTTGCCTTTTTTGATTTCAAAAATATCGATGTATCTAAACCATTTCCACTCTTTTGTGTTTAAAGGTAATTTGTTGTCTAACAATGGCTTTGTGTCAAAATTCTTTTTCCATACAGACTTTGACTTGTCTGGCAATTTAGGCACAAGACTATTCTTTACATAATCTTCTATCCATTGCCAATCGGGATTGCCATTTTTGTCTGATGGAAGTTTAATATTTGTATTGATATACGTGGAAGAACTTATTGTTCTCCCATAACTATATTTATAGCATTCCCTATTCAATATTGTTGATAAAAATGTATAAACATAAACGCTTTGTTGTTGTTTCAGATATAATGAAAATGCATTATCTGCTATATAATACGGCTGTGTTTGCACAAATGTTAAGCCAGAAGTTCCAACACGACATAAAGAAAGAGACGGTATTATTTGTTTAACAAACCCCTCATTTTCAATCTCATCACTCAGGAAACATAGAATCCCATTATTATTTGATGTTCCATTTATACAGGGAATATTACCTTTGTAACTTGTTTTTAAATCTAAAGGTAATGTTTTTCCACGAGAAATTATAAATAAATCACCAATTCTAAACCGTTTCCAATTCTTCGTATCCATAATCAAATTTCTTCATTCTGAACCAAAAATGCTGCATAATCTCTCATTTTGCGAATAAAATCATCGTCACCAAGTGTTGAATAATCTGTTTCCATATATGCTTCAGCGCACCATTCTTCGTCGGCTTCTACATGGCGGTTTACTGATTTCCCTGCTACTGTTGACCGATGTTCGTATAAACCAAACCATTCCTTTTCAATAGTTTCCCATCTGTCGCGGACATCCACACGACCGACACCCTTTCGTTTCTCGAAACCATCATCTTTGAAATATCCAAAAAATGTTTCCTTCTCCTTTTTGTGCGGTTTGCCCAAATCAAATACCATACAGCAAGCAACAGCACTTGCTCCTGGATAGAACATTTCGGCAGGAAACGAGAAAACTGCATCGAGTGAGTGCCTTTCGAGCATTTTCTGTTTAAAATTACCAATTACGCCATCTGTTTGAATGGCACATGCCATTGGCAGCAAAGTGAGCAGACGACCATGTTTGACCTTTTGTGCAACAAATTCCACAAAACATAGTCCCTTTGACGGGTCGGTGATTGTTTTCCCCCATGTTTTGGCAAAACTTTCAGGCACTTGATTCTTGGAAGCGTTATAGGGCGGATTCATCAGCACAACGTCAGCATTTGCCTGTTCTATCCAGTCGCCCAATTCAAAGCACGAGCCCCAGCGCACATTTGAATTTCCATCACCATGAATCAGCATATTGGTTGTTGAAAGTCCGTAAACATTTTTGTCGAATTCAATACCATATATTTGATTCCTTTTTATCGCATTGCGCTCCGCATCTGTTTCACAATCGTTGAGTGCCTGCGTCATAGCCTGCACAATAAAAGTTCCGGAACCGCATGTCGGGTCTAATACTCTGGAAGTCTTGTAAATACCTGCGACTTTTGCCATAAAGTGCGATATATGGTTTGGCGTAAACGCTTGGTTCTTATCTTCGCGAGCGACATATTTGTTGAATGTGGTAAAGAAATAGCTCAGAATATCGTGTCCTTCACGGCTTGCCTCGTTTATGTACGGAACAATGTTTATCTCTATGTAGTTCAATATCTTCTCAAAGTTCTCCGATTTGATTTTCTCAACATTTTGGTCTTTTAGGATGTTTTCGTGCAAAATTACAATCTTATCAGCTTTGCCAAGACTACCTTCCAAAAGTTTTCCCAAAACTTCTTTTATTCCTGCAATTATTTGTGCTGTGCTTAACCCTTTGTAGTTCAGGCCGTTTTTTAAGGCAAGCAGACAAGTGCCAACAAACTGGCTACGAAGTTTTTCGGCTATTCCGTTGTCGTGAAGCAAGCGGTTGAGTTTAGATGTGTTTTCCAGAACCGCTGTTTTGTCGTTGACATTCTTAGGTTTAAAATAGTCAACATATTCTGCAAACGATTTCAGTTTGCGGTCATCAAGTTCTTCCACATCGCCGTTTGCTATTTTCCAAACTTTTATTTTGTCATCGTTGGTGTTGGCGAGAATTGCAATGATTTTTGTCTGTGCCGACAAGCGTTGTTCAAGAGCTACATAATCAAACAGTTGTTTTTTGTCTTTGGGTTTGAAGTTCTGCTTTGTTTCTATCAGAACGGCAACTTTTGTTGTTTCGTCATAGAAACGAATATCTAAAAATTTGTGGCCACTGATGTTTTCTTCGAGAGCTTTGGCGTAACTGAATTCTCCGTTTTCGAGATTGCTGGATTGATAACTTCTCCCAACACAATCAATCATATTTATTCGTTGCATTTCTATTGTTTTTAGGTCTTTGCTTCAAACCCTCACCTCGCTAAGCCCCAAAAGAAAAAGGCGGAACCGTTCGTTTTGTTGCTTATTCAACTCCGTCAGCCGACCAAAGCATTGTAGGTAAATAAGCACGAAACGGCTCACGCCCTAAAGCGTGAACCTCTCGCATCTTTATTCTCACCTACTTGTAATATTTGGTCGTTTACGGAGTTAGAGAATAAGAGCGTAAAGCTCAGAATGTTAATATTTTAATTTATCTACTTCAAAATTTTCGTTTTTTAGTTAATACCTTAATTATTTTGACTGCCAAAAATAGAAAAAATATTTGAATGTGATGATATGTTATATGTTTTTCGTTTCTAAATCCCATTCCGCCACATTGTTTTCAATGTATTCGGCAATGCGGTTCATTTCGGCGGTGTCGCGGATAATGCGGTCGTGAAATGAACGCTGCCATGCAAATGTAATTTGGTTTTTTCGCGCAAATGTGGTCGTCGATATTTTTATCCCACGGATTACGGATGCCAGATTTTTCGATTGCGGTGAAAATTTGTTCATCGGTTCGCCATCTGTGGGGACACAATGATTTGTATCGCCATTTGTGGTGCCAATTGTAGGGGCGCAATGCATTGCGCCCCTACAATGCATTGCGTCTACAATGTGTTGTTTCCCCACAGGTTGGCGTGTTATATTGATTTTCACCGATTGTAACAATCAGGTGTACATGGTCTGGCATTATGACAAACAATGGAATTTCCATATTCATATCAGCACGCATTTCCGGTGTTTTGACAATCTGTTCATGCAAACATTTGCCAATTTCCGACAGATTCATCACCCCGTTGTTAATTTCACCAAAATAATGTTCTCTGTTTTTGGTACAGATGGTCACAAAATACATTCCGCAATTGTAATTGTGCCATTTTGCGCGATATGAAATCCTATCATGCAGATTCTGGAAAAAATTGTCAGGCATAATTTTCTGTCCTTTTGTTTATGTTTCCAAAATTATGAAAAATATTTCAATGCGATGATATGTTATATGTTTTTCGTTTCTAAATCCCATTCCGCCACATTGTTTTATTCATTTGTATGTGCGACCTCGCTGAGGTCGTTTCTTTTCTTAATACCTTTATATTCTATAGATATTTGACCTCTCCGAGGTCTGTCTTCAAATGACACCACCACAAAAAATATATCACAAATGATTGTCCTCCCAAGCTCCGTTCTCAAATGTCCGCAAACACCACGACCTCAGCGAGGTCGGATATTTATAGGGTGTTTGTCGGATATTTACAGCGACCTCGGAGAGGTCGAATAATTTTTTTCGCAATGAAATTTTATACCGAACATATAGGTTGTGCTGTTGCATGTTTATTTTGCAGTGATTTTTTTGTTTACACATTTTCCTTCGATTTTTACAAAAGTAGGTGTAATTGTTACATTGCTGATTCTATATTCACCTGTGTATTATATGTTTGCAAAACTTTTTTCAAAAAAAATGAAAAATATTTTCGGCTACGCAAATAGGTTGCGCACTAGTGTATTTATTTTGCATCTATATGTTTTCTCCAGATGGAAATGGTAGAGAAATTTTCAGAACAAAAGTAACCAACTAAATAATCAAAATCATGGCACTAACTGCTGAACAAAGGAAATGGAATGAAGAACTTTTTCGGTTCTTTCTTGAGAAAAAAGGAATGACATACGCAGAATTTCGGCGAGAAGTAAAGCAAGATTATGTTGTGTGCAGTTTGGACTTGCTCACAAAAGAAGAAAGAAGAAAATTCAAGGTGAGCTTGAAAACTAAGGCTATTCCCATGCAAACAAAGGAGGAAAAAGAAAGATTGGACGAACTTTTCAAATTAATCTTAAGTAGATATTCCTCTGCAAGCCGTAGGGATTTCTGGTTCTGGGAAAAGCATAATTTTGTGGCAGGCAATAAGGATATTTTTGATACACTCACCGACAAAGAATGTAAAAAACTTCATTTGGAACGAAGGGTACATATAATGAGGTACGACAAGAAAGAATTGTCGGAGTCGGAATACACAAAAGAAGACCGTGACGAAATTTGCAGGCAGACTAAGGCTCTGCTTGAGTTGTTGCTGAAGAAAACTGGCACAAAAAGAGAAGACATAATCGAACAGGCCTATTTGGATTTCATATATCGCAATGAAAATTTGCTGAAGAAATCGGAGATGAAGAAATTTGACAAACTGCTCCGTTATGATTATTGGCAGAATGTTGAATAACAGAAGAATGTCTGCAACATCAATAGGTAATAGAAACAAATGAATGATATTGGGTATAAAGAAAAGTATCGTTTGGGAAAGGAGTATTTTCCAAGTAAAACTTGCAATGAGAGCAGTACTGCAAGTTCCGATGCTTTTAATGTGGTACAAATTTTTAATGATAAATATTATGGAATTTACAGTTGCTGTTTCAAAAGACCAAAAGTCCAAATGGTACATCGGGCAATGCGTTGAGGTGCGAGGTGCGTTTAGCCAAGGTCGCTCGCTTGAGGAACTTTTGTCGAACATGAAGGAGGCTATTAGCCTTGTTGTTGACTATCGAAGAGAAGAATTAGAGAAAGACCCCGACTGGGAAAATATTTTTTATCGAAAGGTGGAAATTTAGTTTAATTTTGTGACATACTTGAGTCGCCTTCCAACATCCGTGGAATTGTACTGCGGTTTGGAGGGCGATTCGTTTTTTGCAAAAACGCAAAATATCAATATCTTTGCTTTGTAAAATTTGATAATTGAAAATATGAATAAAACATTGAAAACTATATTATCTGCGTTGGCGATATTTGCTGTCGTTCCCTACAATTTGTTTGGAAATAGCGACTATCCTTTCAAAAGATATTCTGAAAATCATTCTGATTGCAAAATTGAATCAGAAACACAACAAGAGAACCCTGACAGTATCGTTTACATAGCTGTTGGCAACCATACAATAGAAATGATGTATGTAAAAGGTGGCACATATACTATGGGATGCACCGATGAACAGAAAGACGAGTGCTGGGAATTTGAGGAACCTGCACATATTGTTACTTTAGATGACTTTTATATTGGCAAATATGAGGTTACCCAAGGTTTATGGCTGGGAGTGATGGGTAATAATCCAAGTATATTTACGGGCAACGACAGTTTGCCTGTGGAAAATGTAAGCTGGGACGACTGCAAGAAGTTTATACAGAAACTTAACAAAATGACAGGCAGGAACTTCCGTATGCCAACCGAGGCCGAATGGGAATATGCAGCACGAGGCGGCAAAAAGAGCAAAAAGACTAAATATAGCGGGAGCAATAATATTGATGAGGTAGCGTGGTACTGGAATAGAAAGGAAGGTGCAATAAGCACACATAAGGTTGGCACCAAACATCCCAACGAGCTAGGCCTCTACGATATGTCTGGCAATGTTTCGGAATGGTGCAGTGACTTGTACGGAAAATACAAAAATTTTAGTCAAGTAAACCCTACAGGATCAATTTATGGCTCAGAGCGTATAATTCGTGGCGGTAATTGTGCATCTACAACGAGGTTATGTCGAGTCTCCTACCGAACTATGACAACTCCAAATACAACAATCAACCGTATAGGACTACGCCTTGTCCTGACAAAATAACTCCGCCATCTATCGGATTGCCGACTATGGCTGTAAGCCAAAAGATTACTGCATTAGGGCTACAATTCGCATACATTTACATTTCTCAACTGCCTGTTAATTTCTTTTTACACAAAGGAATTTCACAAAAACATATTTTTTACTATGTTTGTATGCTCTTAAACATAAGTATATGTATTCGACATTGAAAGAAACCATTGAACGCATCTGGGAACATCGCGAATTGCTCGAAATGCCCGAAAATATAAAGGTTATAGAAGAAACCATAAATCTTCTCGACAGCGGAAAAATCCGCGTAGCCGAACCCGACGGCAAAGACTGGAAAGTGAACGAGTGGGTAAAAAAGGCTGTAATCCTCTATTTTCCGACACGAAAACAGCAGAAAACCGAGTCCGGTATCTTCGAATACCACGACAAGATTGCTCTTAAACACGACTACGACAAACTTGGCGTCCGCGTAGTTCCGCCGGCAACCGCACGCTATGGTGCATATCTGTCTAAAGGCGTGATTATGATGCCTTCGTATGTAAACATCGGTGCGTATGTCGATGAAGGCACAATGGTCGATACTTGGGCTACGGTCGGTTCGTGCGCACAAATCGGCAAGAATGTTCACCTTTCTGGTGGCGTTGGCATCGGCGGAGTGCTTGAGCCCGTTCAGGCTGCGCCAGTTATCATCGAAGACAACTGCTTTATCGGTTCGCGCTGCATAGTGGTCGAAGGCGCACATATTTGCAAGGAAGCCGTCCTAGGCGCAAATACCGTCATCACCGCTTCAACAAAAATAATCGATGTAACTGGAAGCGAACCAGTCGAATACAAGGGCTATGTTCCAGAACGCTCGGTAGTAATTCCAGGAAGCACCGCAAAGCAATTCCCAGCAGGCACCTACTACCTGCCCTGCGCACTCATAATCGGCAAGCGCAAGGAATCGACCGACAAGAAAACCTCGCTCAACGAAGCACTTAGAGATAACAATGTTGCTGTCTAAAAAATTAGCACTATGATAATCGGATTCGACGCAAAACGGGCATTCGCAAACAGAGCAGGACTGGGCAATTACAGTAGAGACGTAATTCGCTCGTTACAAGACCTTTACCCCGAAAACAAATATGTGCTTTTTTCCACCGAAAACCAATACGGACTTGTTGAGGAAAAATATTGCAGCAACCTTATTATGCCCCCCGAAGGTTCGTCTAAATTTGCACAAGCTCGCTGGCGTTCAATGCGACTTGGTGAACTTATTGAACAACAAGGCATTGAAATATTCCACGGACTGAGCAACGAACTGCCACGCGACATCAGCAAGACAAAGGCTGTGAAAGTTGTTACTATCCACGACCTTATCTTCTTGAAATTCCCGCAGTTGTACAAATACTTCGACCGTAAAATCTACGACTACAAGTTCCGCTATGCCTGCGAAAAGTCCGACCGCATAATCGCTACAAGTAGCCAGACAAAGAAGGACATAATGGAATTCTACGGCATCAGCGACAAGAAAATCGACGTACTGTACCAGACTTGCAATCCTAAGTTCGCACAGAAAATCAGCGACGAAGAAAAAGACCGCATCAGGAAGGCAAACAACCTCCCCGACCATTATCTGCTTTCGGTTGGCACCATCGAAAAACGCAAGAACACGCACCGAATCCTCGAAGCTGTTTATGAGCACAACATCGACATCGACATCGTGATGGTTGGTCGCAAGACTGAATACTTCGACGAAATAAAGGCATACGCAGATTCACACGGACTTACCTCGCGTCTGCACGTGTACGAACGACTTGGCAACGCCGACCTGCCTGCAATCTACCAGATGGCTGACATTTTCATCTACCCGTCGATGTACGAAGGATTTGGAATTCCTATCCTCGAAGCATTCTTCTCGGGAACGCCAGTCATAACCAACAGCAACGGAAGTACAGGTGAAATTGCTGGAAATGCAGCATTTACAATCAATGCTCCGCACAAGGACAATCTCGCCGAAGCAATAAAATATCTGCTTGAAAACGAGGATGAACGCAAAAAACTCATTCAGCGTGGCTACGAACGTAGCAAGCGCTTTGACCGAAAACTTATTACCGAAGAACTAATGACTTTTTACAATAAGCTATGAAAAACATTGTTGACGAAACTTGTAAAGTCTTGGGAAACGGCGGGACAATCCTCTATCCTACCGACACAATATGGGGATTAGGCTGCGATGCCTGCAACGAAAATGCAATCGCACGTATTTACAATATAAAGCACCGCGACAAAGGCAAAAGTATGCTTATCCTTGTCGATTCGATGGAAATGATGAGAAAATACACTCATTCAATCCCCGAAATTGCAGAGGAACTCATTGAAGCAGCTGACAGACCGCTGACAATAATATATCCCAAAGCCAAAAATCTGCCCAAAAACCTTGTCGCAGAGGATGGTTCAATAGGAATAAGAATTGTAAACGATGAATTCTGCCGCGAAGTAATCGGTGTTTTCGGCAAACCGATAGTTTCAACATCGGCAAACCTTTCGGGATGCAACCCACCGCTCGGATTCTGCGACATTGCCGATGAAATCAAGTCGGCTGTAGATTATTTGGTTCCGCTTCGCCAGGACGAACTGAGCAAAAACAGAAACTCCGACATCATAAAGGTTGACGAATCAGGCAACATTCAGGTAATCAGATAAATGACGATTGTTTCACCTATAATTCCGTTATCGTCATTCCGCAAAACAAAGCGAACAGGCATAGGTACGAGCCTTGTAAGCTTGTTTATGCGGAATCTCATCCAATCTGTAATCCAAAGGAGATTGCTCACAGGCTTCGCGAGGTTGCAAGCAACGTTGCGGATAGCCGATTTCACAACGCTCCTCGTTCCTTATCGCGTGTTCATTCAGGCTTCCGAAATGACCGTAAACAAGGTTTCCTCACCTAGAAAAGCCTTAAATCATAGCGAATGACGATTTCCAAATTTATACATACGCTTTCCACGCAACTCGAAAGCCTCTACGACAGCAACGAGGCGCGTTCTGTTACAACCATATTTGTCTGCGATGAATTGAAACTTTCGCGCACGCAACTGCTTATGTGCAAGGACGATGAACTTTCCCCTGCAAACCTTGACAAACTTAACAACAAAGTACACCGACTAACAAACGGAGAACCAGTTCAATACGTTACAGGCATAGCATCGTTCTGCGGACTTGACTTCACGGTTGACAGTAATGTGCTGATACCAAGGCAGGAAACGGAGATGCTGGTGGAAACGGTATGTAACAGCTCGCTGAGCGTAGTCGAAGCGGCTGTTGGAAATACAATAAATATCCTTGACATCGGCACTGGTAGCGGATGCATACCTATTGCAATAAAGAAAAATCATCCCGAAAACAATGTTTTTGCAGTTGACATTTCCGAAAAGGCATTGGAAATCGCCAAGCAAAATGCAAAAAGCAACCTGACGGAAGTCAATTTTGCACAATACGATATTCTTTCCGATGGCAAATTTCCATTCGACGAGAAATTCGACATTGTAGTAAGCAATCCGCCATACGTTATGAATAGCGAAAAGTCGCTGATGCACAAGAATGTAACGGATTTCGAACCAGCATTGGCATTGTACGTCGAAGATACCGACCCTCTCCTATTCTACCGCCAAATATTAAAATTTATCAAAAGGCATCAGCCAGAACACAAACCTTTGGTTTTCTTTGAGATAAACGAAAATCTTGGCAACGAAATGCTAGAACTTTGCAATTCATTCGGCTACGATGCCGAAATCATCAAGGACCTCAACGGCAAAGACAGGTTTGTAAAAGCAATTTACCGATTATAATTCCGAAATATGAAAAAAATATTCTTCTCAATACTTATAGCACTAATTACCAACACAATATATGCACAACAGGAAGCATTCAGCGATTTCGGCTTACCAGTAAATTTCCAGATTCAGCTTTCTGGAAACTTCAGTGAACCACGCGCCTCACATTTCCATTCGGGAATTGACATTCGCACCTACGCCGATGGCAAACCGCTGTACGCACTAGCCGACGGATATGTTTCCAGAATCTTTGTTTCACCCTACGGATACGGACACGCACTTTACATCGACTACGAAAACGGCTACCGCTCTGTCTATGGACATATCTCGGAATTTGCTGGAGAAATAGAAACCTACACAAAAAATCTGCAATACGAAAAGGAATCATTCCGTATCGACGTAAACCTGTCGCCTCTCGACCTGCCAGTAAAAAAGGGGCAACTAGTCGCCTATTCGGGCAACACGGGACAATCGGGCGGTCCGCACCTGCACTTCGAAATCAGAGATGCCTCAACCGACATTTCGCTCAACACCTTGGGCAAATACATAAAACTTCCGGACAATACACCGCCAGAAGCAATTTCCATTGTAATATATCCACAGTCGGCAAAATCCTCAGTAGCAGGAACTTCCGACAAACAAATGACAGAACTGACCAAAACTGCAAGTGGCAAATACAGAACTGATGCGCCAATATATGCCAGCGGAAGAATTGGAATCGGTGTAGAATATTGCGACCGAATGACCAACTCCAACAACCGCTACGGAGCAAAACAAGTTGACCTGCTTGTAAACGGCAGAAAAACATACACTTCCATATTCGACAAGGTTGATTTTGACAAGCAATCCACAAAAAACAGTTGTTTCGACTTCAACTATTACGTCAAAGACAGCAAATATGTGCAGAAACTTTTCGTTGAACCAAACAACGACCTCGACATCTACAGCAACCTCGTAAACAATGGTTACCTAAACATTGGCACAAACGATTCTGCAAAAATCCAGATAAAAATCACCGATTTCAACGGAAATGTCAGCAACATAAATTTCACAATTTTGTCCGACACTGCCACAAACATCAAGTTTTCAAATGCCCAAAAACTAAAGTGGAATACTGTCAATAATCTGGAAATCAAAGGTTGCCGTAGT
>CACWOG010000059.1:0-12991 GCA_902762455.1 uncultured Bacteroidia bacterium
TGACGCCGTCAAGAACGCCGCGCTGATCCACAAGTCCGGCGGCGGCACCGGCTTCGCCTTCTCCCGTCTCCGCCAGAAAGGCGCGACCGTCCGTTCCACCGGCGGCGTTGCCAGCGGTCCGGTCAGCTTCATGAAGGTCTTCAATACCGCTACCGAAGCTGTCAAGCAGGGCGGCACCAGACGCGGCGCCAACATGGGCATCCTGCGTATCGACCACCCCGATATCATGGAGTTCATCAAGTGCAAGCAGGACAACAACGACATCAACAACGAAAATCCAGTTCGTGCAAAAATGAAAATAATCCACCACGAAGACGGACGCATTAACAACCTATCCGACACTTCTGATTTCCGTACACTTAACTACAACGGTGACATTGATATAAAAATCCGAGGCAGTTCCTCGCAGGACATAGACAAGAAACCATACAAAATACACACGATTAAAGCAGGAAACGAAAACAACAATATTAGCCTTTTAGGATTTCCACCTGAGAACGACTGGATCCTTAATAACATATCACTAGACACATCATATATCCGCGACTTTATATCATACGGATTGTCGGAGAAAATGGGATTATAAAGGGCTCTACCTTTTTACCGAAAAAATGAAAGCCGACAAAAATAGAATAAACATAGAGAAAATGCAGGATACAAGCACCGACATTACAGGCGGTTACATATTCAAAGCAGACCGAGGAGAAATCATGTGGGTTGATTATACAAGCAATAGTATTCCTGTAAACTATATGACAGTTCATCCCAAAGCAGAAAGCATAACACAAGAACAAAAGGAATACATCAGCAATTACTATTTCGATTTTGCAGAACTCATTAACACCCATAACCAATCGATTGATGTCGGTTTCCCATCGATGATAGACATTCCTTCGTTCATAGACTTCATACTTATAGGAGAATTCTCGTCAAACGTTGACATATACCAGCTCAGCACATATTTCCACAAGGACGTACAGGGGAAACTTCGAGCCGGTCCTGTATGGGATTTCAACCTCACATTCGGCAATGATAAATTCAAGCGAAGCAATTACGACCTATGGCAGTTCTCCAGTTATAACAACAGAGGAGCAAAATTCTGGACAGAACTTTTCAACAACCCAACATTCCGATGCTATCTGTCGAAACGTTGGCACGAACTTACCGCCGAGGGACAACCGCTCAACCGCGAAAGCGTTTTTGCTTTTATTAACGAAAACATCGAATCAATCGCCGATGCAATAACACGAGACTGTACAAGATGGAATCATACCGACAGGCACATCTGCGACATAGACTCCATTAAACAATGGATAACCAAACGTATAGAATGGATGAATGACAACATTGGTTCGTGCGAAGATTGCCAGAACCAAAACGTACCCAGCCTTGCTATTTCGCGCATCAACTACAATCCCAAACAAATAGGCATGACAAATCCGGACCAACTTGAATTCATCGAAATCACAAACAATAGCGACGAACAGGTCAACCTTACCGGAATATACTTCGGTGGGCTTGGAATAAGCTACGTTTTCCCGATAAATGCCAGACTATTTCCGCATAAGTCGGCAATAATCTGCTCCGACAGCATTGCGTTCAAGGAGCATTACCGACAAAATCCATTCGGACAATACGCACGGCATCTTTCAAACCAGTCGCAACGACTAATTCTTTACGATGCATGGGGAAACCTCATCGACGAAGTAACATACAACTGCATACCGCCATGGCCTCAAGAACCCAACGGTCAGGGGAGCTTCCTTGAACTTATCGACCTAAACGCCGACAACAGCCTTCCCGAAAACTGGCGAGCTGCACAAATACTCTCTGTCAAAAACAGAAACAAGGACATTATTTCAATATTCCCGAATCCATTTTCAGAATATATCCAAATCGAAACAAATTCAGCCAAAACCACATACAGCATAATAAATGCAGTCGGAATAGAAGTTTTTTCAGGCGAAAGCGCACACAATACAATAACTATAAGCACACAAAACTTTCCAGCAGGAATCTACATAGTAAGGATAACATCAGGTGGCGAAACGATATGCCAGAAGATTGTAAAAGGCTGACGCCAGTTTTAAAGTTCCTATGTTTGAATGGCTTCGCCGTTTCTGTGTTTCACGTTTCTGGTTTCAAGTTCAATTATTCAATATTGTAAATAATATTGCATCTTGACAGCAACCTGAACAGCGAAGCCCTCAACGAAGTTAACCTTTAACTCAGCATAAGCTAAACTGAGAAACTATCTATTGCATCTTGTCATAGAAATCGTAAATCGTACTTCTTAAATCGTAAATTAATTTTATTTTTGCAAGCAAAATTTACATCATGTTCAAGAAAGTACCGCATACATACGTAATTGTATTCTCAATCATAATCATCGCCGCCATACTTACGTGGATTGTTCCTGCTGGACAATTCGAGCGTACAACGAAAACACTAGCCGACGGCAGTTCAACAACGGTTATAGTAGAAAACTCCTACCACGAGGTGGATGCAAGTCCGCAGACCTGGCAGGTTTTCACCTCCATCTTCGACGGATTCAAGAAGCAAGCTGGAATTATAGCCTTCATTCTGCTCGTTGGCGGAAGTTTCTGGATTCTGAACGAAAGCCGAGCGCTAGCAGCTGGAATAAACTCGTTCCTACGCTTCAGCCGAAGATTAGAAAAACGGAAGTTTCTGCAAAAAATTGGCGTAAACAACATCATAATGGTACTGATAATGACATTGTTCAGTGCCTTCGGAGCCATTTTCGGGATGAGCGAGGAAACCATAGCCTTCGTAATAATATTCGTACCGCTGGCAATATCAATGGGATACGATTCAATCACAGGACTTTGCCTCGTATATGTGGCTGCGCATCTTGGCTTTGCTGGAGCAATCTTCAATCCGTTCACAATTGGAATTGCTCAGGGAATGTCTGACCTGCCATTGTTTAGCGGATGGGAATACAGATTCGTTTGCTGGTTGGTAATTAATGCCGTAGGTTTTGCATTCATATTATGGTACGCATCACGAATAAAGAAGAATCCACAGAAGAGCCTCACCTACTCCATCGACGAGTACTGGCGCAAAAACAACAGCAGCCATGCCGACGACATAGAATACTACACACCCAAATCGGCTTGGGCAAGCTACATTATCGTTTCCATTGCCGTGATATTGTTCTCGGTCTTCTATCCTATCTCGAGCTTAACCGTAGGAAATGCCAACTTTGAGTTTGCCGCAATTCCTATTGTTTCGGGACTTTTCATTATCACCTCGTTCTTCATGTTGCGCAAGTCGGTACATTTTTATATCATAAACCTACTGTTATTCACTGTTTTGTATTTGATTGTCGGTGTAATGGGCTACGGCTGGTATGTAGAGGAGATCGGAGGGCTTTTCCTTGCTATGGGCATAGCAGCAGGAATTGCTATGGACAGGTCGGCAAACGACATTGTAAAAATGTTCCTCGACGGAGCCAAGGACATTTTCTCGGCAGCATTCGTCGTCGGTCTGGCAGGTGGAATAATAGCCATCCTTACCAACGGCAACATCATCGACACAATAATGAATAGCCTCTCGAACGGAATGCAAGATACAGGCAAAGAAGCCTCGCTGTCGATAATGTATGGAATACAGACATTCCTCAACATAATAATCCCGTCGGGTTCGGCAAAGGCTGCACTTACTATGCCTATTATGGCGCCGTTTTCCGACCTAGTTGAAATCTCACGACAGACAACAGTCCTCGCCTTCCAATTCGGCGACGGCTTCACAAATATGATTACCCCGACATCGGGAGTTCTGATTGGCGCATTGGGAATGGCAAAGATTCCGTACAACCTATGGTTCAAGTTCATCTGGAAATTTATGCTGGTGTTAGTCGCACTTGGTTTCCTGCTATGTTTGCCGACATTATACATAAGTTTAAACGGATTCTAGCATGGAAAAATATTGCATAATCGACGGTTGCAACTGGATAAACATCTTCGGACTCATCACCGTAATACTGATGCTTATACCCAACATAATCTACGCCATAAAGTTCCGTGTAAAAGAAACAAGATGCAACTGCTGCCGTTCGATGTACATTCTGGAACAAATAGGGCGTTATGGCTCAATGTTCCTTATGGCATTCAACATCGGAATTGCAGAATTTGGTTTTGCATCGACACAGCATTTTGTCGCATACCTTATTGCCAACACAGCATTGCTCGTTGCATACTTTATAGTTTATGCACTATATTTCAAGCGACAGACAAACTGGAAAAGCACAGCTTTGGCAATAATCCCATCCTGTCTGTTTTTAACTGACGGAATTCTTCTAAGACACTATCTGTTAGTAAGTTTTGCAATAATATTTGCGCTGGCACACATCTGTATAACTAGCAAGGACAGTTGCAGTGTACAGCATAACGAGTAAAATTTTCCGAACAACGGAAACAATATTGTCATACCTTTGCACCCCGAATAATATAACAACCAATGGCAAAAAATAAGGCAAGCAAAGCCCAACAAAAAGCACCAAAGAAAAAGAAAGGTGGAAAATCAATATTCCGCAAGATTATGAAGGTTATCTTTATAAGCTTGCTTTGCTTATTCGGGCTCAACCTGCTCACAACCATACTATACCGCTGGGTAAATCCGCCCATTACGCTCACGATGATTTCGCGCTCGGTATTCGAAGGCGAACCGCTGAAAAAAGAATGGAAATCTCTTGACGAAATTTCGCCCTACCTCGTTGACGCATCGGTAGCCAGCGAAGACAATATGTTCTTGGGGCACAATGGCTTCGACCGCGTAGCCATCGACATTGCCATCGAGGAGCACAAGTCGGGCAAAAGCAACCGTGGCGGAAGTGGAATTTCGCAGCAGACGGCAAAGAATGTATTTCTGTGGCAAGGTCGTTCGTGGATACGCAAAGGACTGGAAGTTTACCAGACATTTCTTATCGAACTATTCTGGCCGAAAGAACGCATTATGGAAGTGTATCTCAACGTCATAGAGATGGGACCTGGCATCTATGGAGCCGAAGCCGCTGCGCAGGAATATTTCCACAAGAGTGCAAAAAATCTTACAAAAGCCGAAGCCTCGCAAATTGTAGCCGCCTACCCCAATCCCCGTGACCCGAAGCGCAGTCCCAAGAAAGCCTCTGCCCGCGCCGCACAAATCCGAAACCTCATGAACCTCATCGGTTCTATAAAGTTCGACGATGAAAGCATAGAGCAATGGGAAGAGCGCTACGAGAAATACAAGGACAAATATTTTGAACAGAAGGAGAAAAAGGAAAATAAAAAGAAAAAATGAAACGTATTCTTTTAATATTAAGGTTGCAATAGTCAGGAATAACGACATGAGGGAAATCATTAAATTCCTGGATTGTTCTAAAATTTTGCCCTACAGAATTATTTTTCTTCATCAATACTATACCTTTACACAAAATTTACTACTTTTGTTCGTTAAAAATGTTTGGACATGAAGAGGTTTTTTATTGCAATAGCAATGATTGCCATATCGTTGGCATCGTTTGCCCAGGTTAATTACAAGACAGAAAAAGTTCACTCCGAAAGTGGAACAACGCTCATGCGTATCAGTATTGATGAACCTTTGAAACCTAATGCCGATGGCGCATACGGGTTCCGCATGAAGGCTCCGATTCCGTTCACCTCGTTCGCAATAGGCTTCGATGCTACCGACCGTAATGCTCCCGAAGGTCATTTCATCGTTTACTACCGCACTTCGCAGGGCGAAAAATGGACCAACTGGCACGACGACCACGGATATTTCCGTCCCGAAGACATAGAACCGAACATTTTCTACACCGATTTGCTTTTCGGATTCGACTTCAATCCGCACGATTCGATTGATTTTCTAATCTTTCCACCAGTAAATGTGCAACTTACAAAGATAGAACTCGTATTTCAGGACATAACATCGGAAAACGAAAAGGTAGCAAACCAAACAACACACGTCAATGCTACCCGCGACGGCAACTGCCTCGAATTTCCCGAATACGTTCCCCGTTCATCGTGGTGCGGGAACTACACAGAATGCCACAATCCGACATACTCGCCGAATTATATAACACCAACACATACGATTATACACCACGGAGCAAGTCCCGACACCTACACAGATGGAGCCGCCGTTGTGCGCTCGTACTGGAACTACCATGTAAACAACAACGGCTGGGAAGACATTGGCTACAACTACCTTTTCGACAAAAGCGGAAACATGTACCAAGGACGGCACAATCCCAATCTGCCTACATCGGATGTAAAAGCATCACATGCAAAATATTGCAACTCCAAGTCAATCGGTCTTAACTTTATCGGTAATTCCGATGCACCCGCAACAGCACCAACCGAAGTTCAACTTGAAAAATGCTGGGATATGCTTGCTTGGTGGTACGACTACAAGCAACTCGACCCGACCTCATCTGCAGACATTATAAATCAGGCAGGAGAATTCACTTTCAGCCGCTACCGCATTTCGGGACACCGCGATGTAAACCAGACAGCAAGTGGCTCACTCGGTACAACCTGCCCTGGCGAAACGCTATATGCAATGCTTCCAAATTTCCGAGTTCAAGTTGCCCGCAAGATGAACGACTGCGGATGGGACATTGTCCTGCCCGAAGGAGATACCGTTCCGCCAACCACCGAAATCACAGCCAACGATTGGAACAACAGCAACTTCAATGTGGCGTTCAGCGACAGAAGCAACACCAGCAAGGCTTTCTTCCAGATTCTCGACAAGGAAGACGGCAAATGGGCAACCAACACATCGCGCGGAACGCTTTACGAACCTTTCGATGAGCAATCTATTCCAGAAAACTGGACAAATGCCAATGGAACTTGGGCAATGAATTCGGGTTCAATAATGCAAAGCGACGAAGAACTTACCGGTACAAACCTGCACTGCGAATTGCATCAGGAACGCGGATACACCTACCTCTACCACGCCAAGATGAAAATCACAGGCGAAGGCTCAAACCGCCGCGCGGGTTTCTATTTCTTTACCGACAATTCCGAACGTCAGAACGGTTATATGATGTTCATCCGTCCCGACCACAATACCGCACAACTTTACAAATATGTCAATGGGTCTTATTCGGAAAACGGCGGAACCTACACCTCGCTTTCATATACCATAAATGCTGGTCAGTGGTACGACATCAAGATTACTTTCGACACCAATACTGGCAAAATCACCTGCTATGTGGACGACATTGTAGCCGTTACACTCACAGATTCCAATCCATTCTCTTCGGGCGAATGCTTCTCATTGCGTTCGGCTGGCTGCAATACCGAGTACAAGGACATTTATGTCTCGCGTTTGCGTAGCAACAATGCCAACCTTACCGCAACAATAGGTGAAAACGGCGACATTCGCACCGAAAGTGAAAATGGAAGCTATGCAGGAAAAATCAGAACCATACTTCTCGGCAACAACGGAATGTGGTCGGACTACTTTGAAAAGGACGTAAAGGTTGACTGGACGGCTCCCGTAACCGAAGTCAGCACCGACCATCCTTGGGACGGCTCCGACTTTGAAGCCACATTCGACGACAATGAGAACAATTTCGTGACAGAACGCTTCTACTTAGCAAAATATCTAGATGGTGACGAATGGATTGCCAATAACTCGAACGGCTTTGCCAACAGCGACTTCGACAACGAAATTGGCAACGAATGGACAAACGTAGCTGGTTCGTGGAGTATCCTCAACCAACACCTAATCCAGACCGAAACAGCAACATCGAACCTTTACGCAACCGTAAATCAGACCTTAGCTGACAAATATATGTATGAATTCGACTTCAAGATGTCGCCCGATGCCACCAACCAGCGCATAGGCTTGCACTACATGAGCACCAACGGAGAAACCGAAAATCACGGCAACGGATATTTCATATACTTCCGCCTATCGACAAGCTCGTCAAGAGTTGAATTCTACCGAGTAGAAAACGATACCTATTCGCAGGACAAGTGCATAGATTTGCCTCTCAACACAAACTGGCACAACGTAAAACTGATTTACGACCGCACAAACGGCAAGAGTTCCATTTACTACGACGACCGCTACTACGGTTCGTACACCGATGCCAACTTCTTCACTGAAGGAAACATCGTTGCCCTGCGCAACGGCGGTGCCACTGCCAGCATCGACAACTTTAGGATTTACCGTTCTCGTGGTAATTCAGCAAGTATATCTGTGGGCGAAAACGGAGACATTCAAGCACCTGCAAATATCGAAGAAAATCAAGATTTTGCCATCATAAGTTCCATAGCAATCGACTCGGCACAAAACATTGGCTGGTACAACTACTCGGTAGCAAACGATACCACAACAGTCAGCATCAGCGATGAAGAATTTTGCGGCATTACCCTCTACCCTTCACCAAACAATGGAAATTTCAAACTGCACATTACACCCGAACTGCTTGGCAAGCAACTTACAATCACCGACATCAACGGAAGAGTAATTCTTGTTCGCAAAGCCGAATCGGAAACTACCGAAATATCACTCGGTAAAATTTCAGCAGGAATTTACTTTGCTAGAATAGGTGAAAATAAAGTAAAGTTTGTGGTGGAATAAAAACATCTATTCCTTTACAAACTTCCGTTCTATAACGCTATTCACACCCTGAGTTTCGCCCCCTGCAGCGCACTGAGCCTGTCGAAGTGTCGAAGTGAAAGGACGAATTGTGTATATTCTTACCACATATACTCCGCTAGCCAGCTCGTTCACATTGCAAGACGCAGTGTTTCCATTTACCTCCATTCTTCTTACAACCTGTCCCCTATCATTTACAATTTCGATTTCTGAAATTGCTTCCGACGAAGAAATCGTCAGCATATCGTTTACTGGATTAGGAAATACAAGAATATCATCGTCCGAAATCTCATCAATACCAGTTGCGGGCAATACATTCACATACAAGGTCGTATCGTAGGTACAACCAAAATTGTCGGTTGCCGAGAATGTATATTCTACCTGACCAACAGTTGTCGGTACTGCAAAATTGTTAGCCGCATAACCTTCATTCAATATGCTTTCGCCTTCCCACCACATTTCATTGCCGTAATTGTTCTGGAAACTTATTGTTGGTCTGATATTGTCGGCTAAATTCAACTCCGTTCTGAATACTGTACCATAACTAGCAAAATGATGGTTGACAAAAACTATACACCACTCGCCATTAATCGGACAACCAATCAATTCGCTGAAATTTCCAACTGGCTGATAACTACCAGAAGGCAACGGAAGTGCATTAGCCGTACAATTTTCCGACATCAGCCCATTGTTTTCTCCTTCAGCCCAATAATAATCGTATCCAATGCCAACCCATCCGTCGTCGCAAGGATATGGTTCATCTAAGTCAGTCGGTTCACCGAAATAAGCGCCACCACAAGATTGAGAAAACAATGAAACTCGCCTACCATCAGGACATTGCAAATACACATCAAGGTCGCTCATGTATGAATGGTTCATATTCACGCCTACCGATTGTATGTCTTCAGCAGATGTAATCGTCAAGTTTGGAGCAAAACCAACAAAGTCGAAACAACTGGATTGTTCTACATTTGCATTCTCGCCATTATTAAAACAAAAACGTTCATTATTGACAGATGCAGAGGACATATCAATCTGCCATTCATCCGGAGAAACAAGAATGCCATTCAACTCAACCGTATCGCCAAGATAAACAGAAGGCGTAGCTGTCGTTCCTGTAAATGTCGGCGGAACAGATATGTAAAGTACTAAAGTATCCGACTGCACCTGACATCCATTTGCATCAGTCGTAGCAAGCATTACAAAATATGCACCCTGCTCAAATGGTTCCGACAACTCATCCAAGCCAAGTCCCGAAAAAACTTGCGTGCCATTACTGCCCAACACTTTCCATGAGAAATCAGTATTGTCAATTGTCTGCTCATAATTTTCATTATTGTGCTGAAAATTAATCTGAGCAGAAACCATAGTTCCATAACAACCAAGATATGCATTTTCCGACCCACTGTACTGTGCATTTGTTGTAATGCCAACCGAATATTCTTGACACGGCATTACGCAACGGATATTAAGTTCAAAACCAGAATACGATAGACCACCATCACTATGCCATTGTATTGTAACACAACTGCCAGATGACACATACTCGGTCTGCAAAGGTAAAGATGCCCCTCCCAAAGTTGCTAATAGCTCCCCAGAAGTATTTTCTCCGTTATATAACTTGATGTAGTCATAAGAATTACCTTCCGTTCTTAACGATAGCACTTCTACCATTATAGGCCAATTGGACTCGCTACAAAAAGTAATCGTATAATTCTCGTTATTAGAATAATTGCCATCTGGACCTCCAGAATCGTACAAAATTGCATTGCAGGTAGTTACTGTACTTCCATTTGTTTCTTCATTCAAAACTATTGTCTGAGAAAATGTTGCTGTTCCCAACAAAACGGAAACAAGCATCATAAATATCTTCTTGCTATTCATACATTTAATTCTTTGTCCAAATAGCTAAACGCAAAATATGCCTAATGGTTGCCTGAATCATTTATGTTTTTCAACATTCTTTCTCCATCTCCACTATCAGCATAGACAAAGCCGAAGCGGCAAAACGCTCGATATTTATGCTTCTATCCTTTCCAAAAACATACTTGCGGCTTACAACCTTTGTTGGCGTTGCAACAGCAATCCACACAGTACCGACAGGCTTTTCGTCGCTACCGCCAGTAGGTCCGGCAATGCCAGTTGTAGCAACTGCGTAATCAGTCTTAAGCAAACGGCGCACTCCCGAAGCCATCTGCTCGGCAACGGTACTGCTAACAGCACCATACTTTTCCAAGTCGGCACGATTTACGCCCAAGACATCGGCCTTCACCTCGTTGCAATACGACACAACCGAACCCTTGTAGTACTCCGAACTTCCCGACACCGAAGTTATCAGCGAAGCAACCTTGCCGCCAGTGCAACTTTCGGCTGTTGCAACCGTACAAAGTTTGTCCTTGAGCAACTTACCGACAAGTTCCTCCAACTTTATGTCCTCGTAGGCAATAATGTTTTCGGGAACAATCCTTTTCAGTTCCTCGACCTTGGCATTTATGTAGCTTTCGGTGGTATCGTCGGGCTGGTAAACGCTCAAACGCAGACGAATGCTCGAATATGCAGGCAGATATGCCAATCTCACATTCTTTGCAAGAGAATCCTCCCAGTCGGAAATCTTTTCGGCAAGAATCGACTCGGCAATTCCAGTGAGCAGCAAGGTCTTATGAAATACTGGCTTCAGATTGTAGTGCTTTTTTATCAGCGGAATTATCTCGTGCTCCATCAGGTAGCGCAACGTATCGAACTCCTTCCGGGTCAGTGCAACCGCCTCACCCCTTACATGGACCTGCCAGCTGCCTGTATCGACGGTAATGCATCCGGCCCGGAGGCACTGTTCCTTCTTCTCGCCGGCATAAACACCACATCGGCAACATCCAGACACCAGTCGATGGCATCCGAAATCGACTTGCCATCGTCGCCAACGGTAATCACGGTTTCGGTACGGAAACCTATCTTGTTCATCTCACGCGAAATCCACGACGAATTTATGTCAACAACCTGCCCTATAAGGATTTCGTCTCCTATAATTATTATTCCTGCATTCATTTTAGTGATATATATTTTCTGCAAAAATAATCACAAAATCAAGATGTGGTAATGGTTGCTTAAATTTAATTGCAGATTACAAATCCGAACGAACAGGGTTGGGGCAACTGGCTTGCCGTGCGTGGCTGGGTGGCACACTCCGTGTGCGCCACGCCCGACTGCACGCCTTGCCCCAACCTCCAGTCATGCCAGTTTGCGACAGACTGAAGGCCTAGTTCTGGGCAGACACGCACACGGGCCGTACGGATCGACCGAAGTAGCGGGGGGCGCCGTCACCCGCGTAGCATTCGCCCGAATAATCGAAGCCGAGTATCCTCGCGTCGTACGGGTAGCTGATGCCGAGCGAACTCGACCAGTAGTAGCCGCTGGAACCGGCACTGCGGAGACTACTATCGTTGCGGCTGCCAGCAGCGGGCAGGAAAATAGAGTTGCCGTTAGGTCCGGTGAACTTTCTGCCATTAACTCCATTTTGGGTTGTCCACTCGTGGGTGCAGTTGTCGTACAGTTCCCGCATTTCGGAGTGCGTTGGCATTCGCCAGCTTGCGCCCCAGTTGGCGGTGGCGGCATCGTCAGAGGCTTCCAAGGTGGTAAGCGCATCTGTAAAGCCGTTGTTGCCGTAGCCTGCATTATTGCAATACTTGGTGAGGCTGCTCCATCCATTATAGTTTTCGTCATTTTCATTATACACACAATACCTGTAGGTGCTCCAGTTGTAGGTTGTCTTGGGTGTGGTTTCGCCCCACGCAAAGTAGTCGCCGTAGCCTTCGGGAGTGGTTGAACCAACATTGCAGGTCGCCCACCTTATGCCGCTCGGCAATCCGAGGTCAACGAACTCGTGTCCGTTAAGGGTGTTTGGTGGAGTTGGTCCAGTTGTCGGACTTGGACTTGGCGAAGGATTTGTGCCGTTGCTCGTCCATTGCGCATACAAGGTCATGTCGGCGGTGGCGGTTAGGGTATATCCATCGGGATACGAGGCTCCGCTTCCGCCCTGCACGGTGTTCCATCCTGTAAAGGTGTAGCCATCGTAGGTGAAGGCATTGCGTGTTAGTGCCTGAGCTTCGCCTTCGGTAAAGGTCTGGGCGGACATTGTACCTGTACCACCGTTGGGATTAAATGTTATGGTGTAAGTTTCCTTTTTCTTACAACCGCTTATCGCCAACATTCCTGCCAAGGTAACAATGGCGAAAAATAAGAATATACTTCTTTTCATCCTAAAAAAATTTAAAATTATGGTTAAAACAAATATCTTGCAAATGTAATGATTTTGGCTCTAGTTTTACAAACAACTGAAATTATTCTGATTTTTTTGCCAACCCTTTGCCGTCATTCCGTAAAG
>CACWOG010000059.1:13004-17402 GCA_902762455.1 uncultured Bacteroidia bacterium
CATAAGGAACGTTGCTTGTGAGTTCACTTATACGGAATCTCCTTTATATACTAATGATACTAATGGGAGATTCCGCATAGTCGAACATTACAACGCTCCCCGTTCCGTATCGCGTGTATGTTCTGACTTGTGGAATGACGGTCTCTGTTTTTTTACGTAATGATAATCTGTTTGTTATAAAAACTACAAAAAATCAGTTGAATATCAAACTATAGCCATGATTTTTTATTTGAATCATTATACGAAATGATTTTACTGATATTTAGAAAAGTAACCGCCGTTAAGGAATTCGTCAACGGTTACCGATTCGAGCTTTCTGTCATCGAGGAGCCAGATATGGGAGCAATATTTTGCTGCAATTTCCAAATCGTGGCACGAGAAAATTATGCATCTGTTTTCCTCGGAAGCAATTTTCTTCAAGTCGGACAAAAGTTTGCGCTTGGCAAAGAAATCAAGGAAAGCGGTCGGCTCATCGAGCAGAATCACAGGTGTCTGCTGAACCATCGCACGGCAAATCATAGCCTTCTGCCTTTCACCGTCGCTCACTTCGGTAATCATCGATGCGACAATGTCCGACAAACCGAATTTCTGTATAAAGTCCTCAATTATAGCCTCATCGGCCTTTGTTCGGCGGTCGAAAATGTTTGTGTAGGGACTTCTGCCGACGGCAATCAGGTCGCGGATACGCATATTCAGCACCGCCTCCACCTTCGACGGCACAAAACTGATATAGCGCGACTTCTCCCTTGCCGAAATTCGGTCGAGTGGCACTCCGCAGATGCTTATATGTCCAGCCAAAGGCTTCTTTACACCGATGAGCGTACTCAGCATAGTGGTCTTTCCCGTGCCGTTTCGTCCTACAAGGCAGATAAAATCGCCCGCACTTGCCGAAATATCAACCGCTTGCGACACCAACGGAGCCTTATGTCCGAAAACTAGTCCTTCAATATTCAGTACCACCTCTCCCATCATATCACTGTCCGCTGATTTTTAAATACAATCCAAATAATGAAAGGCGCACCGAGAATCGAAATTACAGCATTTATCGGCAGAACGCCTTGAGAATAAAGCGTATGCGAAAGAATATCGCCACACAGCAGGAAGGCCGCGCCAAGTATCATCGAAGCCGGCACAAGCACAAAATGGTCGGAAGTGTTGAAAATCCACCTCGATATGTGCGGAACGGCAAGTCCAATGAAGCCCAACGGTCCGCAGAAAGCGGTAACAGCACCCGTAAGCACGCTTACACCTATAAATATAATAACGCGCAACCACTTTATGTTAAGTCCCATGCTCACGGCAAACTGTTCGCCAAGAAGCAGAATGTTGAGTTTCTTTGAAAACATATACAGCACGGCGCACATTATCAGGCACACGGGTATCAGCACAACCGAATCGTTGAACGACACCGAGTCGAGGCTGCCCATTGTCCACACAACATACGACTTTACATTGACCTCGTTGGAGAAAAACTGCATTACATTCACCACCGAAGCCACCACGCCCGACACGAGAATACCAACGATAAGTATGCTCAGGATGTCCCTCACACGAAGGCTCACGGCGAGAATAAGCATCAGCACAGCGGCAGCACCAAGACCAGCGGCAATAAGTATTGCAAAGTTCGACACATCCGCCGACGGCAAAAACATACCGCTTCCGAGTACAATAACAGCCACGCCCAAACTTGCACCGTTGCTTATGCCAAGCACATACGGACCAGCCAGCGGATTTCGGAAAATTGTCTGCATCAGCAAGCCCGACACCGACAGCGCAGCACCGGCAATCATAGCCGTGATAAGTCGCGCCAAACGGAATTCACGGATGGTAAACTGGTAATCGACAGACATATCCGAACTACCGAAAATGTAGTCCATAATATCCGACAACGGTATTTTGTTTGAACCAGTGCAGACATCAAGAATTGCCAACGCTATCAGCGCGAAAATTATCAAAGCATACTTTATAATATATGATAGACTGCGGTTCAATGTTCAACAATTTTATATTTCAATGGCATCATCCTACCCGTCATTCCGTAAGACAAAGCGAACAGGCGCAAGAATGAGCCTTGTGAGCCTGTCTGTACGGAATCTCCTATTGAAATCGTTTTCTTAGGAGATTCCGCACAATTGAACAATATTACGCTCCCCGTTCCGTTTCGCGTTATTGTTCTAACTTGCGGAATGACAGAATCATTTTGTTCCTTTATCTGGTAATACATAAGTGCAAATTTAGTTGAAAATTATAACTCAGAGAACTCTTACTCAAGTTTCCTATAATAATGTAGGCTATCGTCGTCCTCCGTGAAAATCTTGCGCAAGTCCTGCAGGATTATGTCGGGATGCACAATGCCCGACTCCCAGAAGTCGCTTCCGCCGTATTCGCTGGTAATCTTGTTGTTATTGTAAATGCGTGCATTCTTGTACGGAGCAAGGTTTTCGAGGCGCGAATCCACATCAAGTATTTGCGAACGCTTGGTCTTCTCGTTGGTATTGAGCCACACCTCGGCGTCGCTTGCCATTAGGAAAACCTGTTCGATTGAATACGGAAGGCTCTCGGTCGATTCGTTGTCGAAGACATACTGACCACCAGCCTCTTTTACAAAATTGGCGAAGAAACTATTGCCACCCGGTACCCACCAAGTCCCTTTCCACGGCAAACTTACAAGCACCTTCGGGCTTTTATCGGTAGGCATAGCCTTTATTTCGTTGTAGCGGTTTTCAACGCTGTCGAAATAATGTTCAGCCAATTCAAGCTTGTCGTAGAAGCAGCCGAAAAATTTCATCCATTCTGTCCTGCCCAACGGACGCGGTTCCAGATAATCGTCAACTATGACAATCGGAATACCAATTCGCTCAAGCTTCTGAAAACCCGAAATCGACTCGTTGTCAATTCCGTATGCAAAAACCACATCGGGTTTCAGCGAGATAATGCGTTCCATGTCGAGTTGTTTGTCGTAACCGATTTCCTTAATCTTGCCATCGCGAATCATCTTCACAACTACGGGGTCGCACACATATTCCGTACCGCTCAGCCCCGTTATTGACGAAGCCTCGCCCAACTGCGAAATGAAAGCTGTGTGGGTTGTCGAGAAGCAGACTGCACTGCGAATTGGGATTTGTATTGCAGAATCGGACTTCTCGCGCGAGAGATGCAAAACGCGGTTATTGCGTGTAAGTGTAACATCGTAGCCATCGTCGGTAGCCACAATTCCAAAGTTCTGCGAGTAGCGGTTTCCCTCAACCACGCTCTTTTCCTGTCTGTAATCCTTGCAGGAATACAGCAGAGAAAACGCCAGCAATATGAATATCAACCTTTTCATAAAAAGAAACTTCCGACCACAAAGATAGTCGGAAGTTTCCAATTTTAACCCAATGTATTACAACTATTTTGTCAACATAATTTTTTTGTTGGCGACAAATGTAGGAGTGCTAATTCTAACAATGTAAAGTCCTTCAGGATACGAAGAAATATCCATCGAGATTGTTCCCATAGCACTTACCAACTCCGATGTCTGTAACCTTCCGATTACCAATCTACCAAGAGCGTCATATATTTCAACGCGACAAACTCCTGATTCTGGCATATTATTGAAAGAAATATTCAGCATACCAGTTGTTGGGTTAGGATATACATCTATTGCATTTTCTTCGGCTTCAAGATCCTCAATGTCATTTTCCAGACACGACACAGGTTCTATCGGCAACGAAGTGTTGAATGACAAATACTCGGTTGTAGAATACCATACATTAGATTTCTGAACAGACATAGTATTTGTGCCACTTGCAGGTCTATTTGTAACAACAGGAACAACAAACAAGTCATCGCTTATATCATCGTTATCATTGTCAGGATAATTGACCTTGAATCCTACATGGAATGGACCTGTTATTTGAATAGAATTGTCAAAACGAACAACATTAGTCTGACCTGCAGTCATATTTCTAATAAGAACTTTTTTACTACCAAGTTCCTCGCCAGGCTTACCATTATCGTCAGCCCACACATAGAATCTGACATACGAATCATTAGCACCGTAAACAGCTTGAGTAACAGGCACAAGCAATGCTTGTACGTTCGAGAAAGTATATGTATGGAAATATTCTGAATAACCTTTTATCTTCTTTCCGTTCTGTCCAGCATAGTAGCCCCAAGTTCCAGGAACCGACTTATTTCCAATTACATCGCCTGTAGAAATGTTGCTCAATGTATCGCAGAAAGAAGTGACCTCTCCATTGAATACATATATATATCTCTCTTTTGTCATTATTGACGAACCACAAGAATTAGAAACGGTCAATGTTACATCATAAATACCTGGAGTTGAATATAGTACGCCGCTGGTCGGTGAAAATTCGGTAGAAGATCTCGGAGAACCTCCCTCAAACGTCCACT
>CACWOG010000060.1 GCA_902762455.1 uncultured Bacteroidia bacterium
CTTCGTACATTATCTTCTAGAACATAAAGGTTATCCACAAGGTTTATTGGCTAACGAAGTACAACTTAATCTTAATGGAACGAAGAAACGGTGTGATTCTGTACTTTTTGGGAACGATATGAAGGCACGTATGATTGTTGAATACAAAGCACCTAGCATTGAGATTACACAAGCTGTTTTCGACCAGATTACACGGTACAATATGGTACTGAAAGTGGATTATCTCATCGTCAGCAATGGTTTGAACCATTATTGCTGCAAGATAGACTATCAGACCAAGCGATATACTTTTTTACCCGAAATTCCACCGTACAACGAGTTATAAAAAAGCCTCTCGGACATTTCCAAGAGGCTTTTTATTTATTCTTCAGTTTTCTTTGCACGAGAACGTTTCTTTGTTGCCTTTGGTTCTTCTTTAGCAAACCCAGCCAACTCAGGGTCGATCATGATACGACCACAGTATTCACAAACGATGATTTTCTTACGCATGCGAATATCCATCTGCTTCTGAGGAGGAATCTTGTTAAAGCAACCACCACAAGCATCACGTTGTACGGTTACGATACCCAAACCGTTACGGCTATTCTTGCGGATACGCTTGAAAGCAGTCAACAATCTTGGTTCGATAGCCAATTCGAGTTCCTTACCTCTCTCACGAAGTTTCTCTTCCTGCTGTTTAGTCTCAGCTACAATACTTTCCAATTCAGCACGTTTAGCCTCCAGGTCTTCTGAGCGCTCATCAACTTCAGTCTTGCTCTTCTCAATCTCCTCAGTGCGGTTATTGATAAACTCATTACCTTCGCGGATACGTTTCTGATCCAATTCGATTTCGAGTTCCTTGGAGTTCAACTGTGCGATAGTTTCCGGATTTGTACCGATGTGCGAAACTATTGCCTTCTTAACCTGATGGTTAGCAACGAGGATACCAACGCCCTTGTCAACAAAAGCGGTATCGTTACCGATGATAGTAAGGTTCTTGATACCTGCATCGTGTATTCCCTTCAATACCTTGTTGGCTGAACCAACGCCTAAAAATCCGCCGATCATGAGGGTCATTCCGTCCTTCACCATTGATACGGCCTGTTCTACTGAGATGAATTTATCCATAATTAATTCCTTTAATTTATCTGTTGTTAAAAAACGGCTTCAAATATAGCACAAATATTTGGTTTGCAGATAATATTTTTAAACAAAAGCGGATTTGTTAGTAACGTATTGGTAATCTACAAGTTTTTCATCACAAGGAAAACTGCTAATGCAATGACAACCAGTATTGAGATTGTCAGATATATGATTGCATTTACCCTTGTTGTCTTGTCGTAGATGTTGACTTTTTCGCCGTTGAAGATGCGTTTCTTGCCGAGTAGCGATGCAGCAAGGAATATTCCAATTATTCCACCGGCAAAGGCAAAAATATAGCCTATAATTATTGTAAAATAACCTCCAAATTTCGGCTTGCGGACTTCTTCAAGTCGTTTCTGTCTAAATGCTTCCACTACTTCGTTGGAGACGTGCTTGCCTCGCTTTTCGAGCAGTGCCTGCGCCATTGCCGAATCCTCTTCGCTCCATTCGTCTGGCTTCTTTATGACATCGAGAAGTTCCTCGTCGTTAAACTCGTTTAGCAGAGAGTTTTCTTCGCTTCCGGCATTACTTATCCATTCGGCGATGTGGCTACGAAGTTCTGATTGTGCGCGTTCGAAGTCATCTTCGGCAACCATCAGCATGAACTTGTATTGCAAGGCATCTTCGGCAACCTGTACGCCGTATGCCGTAGCCAAAGTGTTGTCGCTGATGCTCTGCGGATTGTCAACCTTGTAGTCGATGTTGCAGTCGTTGAGCACATCGGTGAAAAATTTCATGTCTTCCTCTTCGCGGAAAACCCTGAGCAATATGTAGTTTTTTTCGTCTTCCATTGCGATTATATTTATTCGTTCCAGATTTCCCAGGCTTTGTCGGCCTGTTCGTATAGCATAGTCAGTCCGTTTGCTGTTCTTGCGCCTTGAGCCTCACACTTTTCCATAAATTTGGTCTTGCTTGGGTTATAAACAAGGTCAAGGCAGATGTGGTCTGCAGTAATGCCTTCGTATGGGATTTTTGGAAATTGCGATACATTCGGGAACATTCCGACGGGTGTTGCATTTATTATCAGCTTGTAGTCCTGCAAAGTCTTTGCGCTAAGCTTGCTGTATGGCAGTTCGTCGAGCGTGGATGGCAGTCGCGAAACGTTTGTCGATTTTACGCCCATTTCCGAGAGGACGAACTTTGCTGTCTTTGCCGAACCTCCGCTTCCGAGAATCAGAGCCTTGCATCCCGATGGAAGTTCAAGCATTTCGAATGTCTTGCGCAATCCGAAGATGTCGGTATTGTATCCTTTCAGGTGGGTGTAGTCGCCGTCGCGGGTAATCTTGATGACGTTTACAGTGCCGAGTTTCAGGACTATTGAGTCGAGTTCGTCAAGAAAGGGAATGATTGTTTCCTTGTATGGTGATGTGACGTTAAGTCCCACTAGCGACGGATTTCCAGTGATTATGTTTGTTACTTTCGATACTTCGGAGATTGGGAAAAGCGTGTATTTGCAGTTTGTGAGTCCTAGTTCTGCGAATTTCTTCGTGAAGTATTTCTGCGAAAGCGAGTGGCTCAGAGAGCCTCCTATAAGTCCGAATTGTCGTTTGCGAGTTGCCATGGGGAATATTTTTTGTTTCTATGGCTACGCCGTTTGATAGGCTTCGCCCGTTTATTATGTTTCTGTGTTTCTAAGTTTCTATGTTTCTGTGTTTCTAGGTTTCTAAGTTTCTGTGTTTCTAGGTTTCTAAGTTTTTGTCACTGAGCTTCGCTTGCTGAGCTTGTCGAAATATCGAAGTGCTGGTTGTTTGATGTTGTTTGAAAAATTGGCTTTCAGCCTTTTTGCCTGCGAGCCTGTTCGCCCATTATCTATTATCCTTTGTTATTTGTTCATTATCCTCTGCTGCTTCTTTCTTAGATTTCATCCTGTTTGCAATAGTTTCGGTTGCGATTATCAGTGCCGCACCTAATATTATAATAGCGACAGCGATAAAGAACTCGGCGTTCATCTCAGGCAGAATGTTGTCTTTTGCCATAGGAAGAGCTCCGTTCTCGTAGATTTTCCACGGCCAAATTATGGGAAGGCTTCCTACAATGAATCCTGTGAGAAGCGAAATGGTCATGTCGTGGTAGTGCTTGAAAATCCATGCCAATACATGGGCGAACGCAACAATTCCGACAACTACGCCAATCATTACGGGCAGTATTATTTTCATCGACTCGCCAAGATTATTGGTAAGCATGTCTATTCCATTGATTACAAGCGAGTAGTCGCCCATAAGCACAAGTATGTAAGAACCGGAAATTCCCGGAAGTATCATTCCGCTTGAACCTATTGCGCCACAAAGCATCAGGTAGAAGAAATTGTCGTTCTCTTGTGCGGTTGTTCCAAAGGCAATAAGCAGTGAAATGCCGATTCCGATTACAAATGCAACAATTACGCCCACATTCCATTTCTTGATGGTCTTGCCGACGTAAAAGATTGATGCCAAAAGCAGTCCGAAGAAAAGTGCCCAAATGTAGGTGGGGTAATTCTCGAACAGGTACTTGAACAGTTTTGCCACCGAAATCATTGCCACAGCTATTCCGAGAAGCACCTCGAAGAGGAATACGAAGTCGGTGTGTTTTGCAAACTCTTTGAACTTGCCTGTGAACAGCAGTTTTATTGCCTTGAAGTTAAATGACTTAAGAGAATTAATAAGTCTCTCGAAAATTCCAACTATGAGGGCGATTGTTCCGCCAGAAACTCCAGCGATTACATTTGCAACTCCCATTGCCACGCCCTTGAGGAAATTTACTATAAAATCTTTCATTCTAATACTTTATAATTTTTGTTGTTGCAGAACTGCCGTCGTGGAATATTGCCAAAACAAAGTAAATTCCACTTTCGTACTGTTCGACATTAATTTCTGCAAAGTTAGTCTCTTGTTCTATATGAAAAGTTTTCTCGCCGAGAATATTGAATATTGAAATCGAATTTATTGTTCTGTCGGAAGTTATGGATACGATTCCATTTGTCGGGTTTGGGCTTGCCGATAGTTTCGGGATATATGTTTCGGCATTTGCCGTTTCCAACGGACTTAGGCACGACTCGAAATCGCAATGTCCGTCCCAGATGGCTTCGGCGAAGTAGGGGCAGTCGATGAACGGATTACGGTTGTGCTGTAGTGCATAAACGGCATTGTTGCGGTCGATTTCCTTTTGCGACACGGGGTCGTTGTAGTGCCATTGTAGCAACATTTGCAAAGCCCACGGCTTGAGTTCGCTGCCTTCGAACATCGATTCTGAAGTCTGACCGAGGTTCTTGTTCTTGTAGCACACGCTCATGTAGAAGTAGGTACGTGCAAGGTCGCCCTTGTACTCGTCGATTGGCTCGAAAACGGTTCCCGAATATCCCGAAGCCGAGCAAGGTCCTATTTTGCTGCCGTTGCCCGAAGTGTATGTCGGATTTGAAACCTTGCCCAAAGGCAGATTCCCGCGCTTGTTGTTTACCCATCCGTCGGTAGGATACACGTGGAAAAGGTCGGTTTTCATCGGAGTGGCATCGCCGAACCAGCTTTGAGGTACGGTGTGTTCGCGGTTGTAGCAGTCGCATTCGCTGTTGTAGTTTCCGCATTGGTCTGTGCCTAGTGTGAAGTTGCAGTTGGAATATATGTCCCAGATTTTGCCGTTGTCATTCAGGTCTGTCTGCCGGTATGCTGTCCATAGTTCGCTGTAACCCAAAGTAGTATGCGAGGATATAATAGAATAGAGTTTTTGTCGTAGCTCTTCGCCGCACAGGTCCCTTGCCGAGTCGTAATAGCCACTGGGTATTTGGGAGAAAGAAACTACGGAGCAAAGGAATGATATGATAATCAGAATGGTTTTTCGATAAATCATTTGTTTTTGTTTTTTCGCAAAGGTAAGGATTATTTACGATTTACGGGGTACGATTGACGAATTTAATTCAACAATTCGGTAGCATCGTGCCGTGTAGCGAGCTACAAATAATCAAATCTTTGAACTTTGATTTTTTTTACATTGAATCATTGAATCTTCTTTGCAATTTCCTCTATTACCTTTGGATAGTATTCATATTCAAGCTTATGCACTTTGTTGGCAATGTCGTCGGGCGAATCGGTAGGCTCTACTGCTACCTTTGCCTGAAAGACGGTGTTTCCCTTGTCGTAGTTGCCGTCGATGAGGTGGATTGTTATGCCGGTTTCGTTTTCTCCGCTTTGCTTCACGGCTTCGTGTACGTGCATTCCGTACATTCCTTTTCCGCCGAACTTAGGTAGCAGGGCGGGGTGTATGTTGACTATGCGACCTGGATATTTATTAATAAGGTATTCGGGAACCAGCCAGAGAAATCCGGCGAGGACTATGAAGTCGATGTCGTGTTTGCCGAGGTATTCCATTATCTTTTTGCCGTCGTTGAACTCGGCACGGTTGAAGGTCATGGAGTCGAGTCCGAGACGTTTTGCGCGCTCGAGTACGAAGGCATCGGGCTTGTTGCACAGCACGCAGACGGGTTTTGCGGAGGTTCTGCCATTGAAGTAATTTGCGATGTTTTCGACGTTAGTGCCTGATCCAGAAGCAAATAACGCAATTTTTATTGTTTTGTCCATAGTCTTGTCCTTTATGGTTGATTATCAATGCAAAGTACGGCAAAAAAAATGTCATGGGCAAAAAGAATCAAAAAAAGTTTGACTATCTGAAATGATTTTTGTTATTTTGCGGCGATTTTTTTTTAATGTATTTTTATTAACTAAAATTAAGAAATTATGTCAGACATTGCATCTAGAGTAAAAAGTATTATAGTTGAAAAATTAGGTGTTGACGAAGCAGAAGTTACACCAGAAGCAAGTTTCATTCAGGATTTGGGTGCTGATTCATTGGATACTGTAGAGTTGACAATGGAATTTGAAAAGGAATTCGGTGTTGAAATTCCTGACACAGAGGCAGAAAATCTTACTACAGTAGGAGCTGCAATTGCCTACATAGAAGCACACATGAAATAATTCTATGGAGCTTAAGAGGGTTGTCGTAACTGGTATGGGCGCAATATCGCCCGTAGGGCTGACTTGTGCTGAAACATGGAAAAATGTTCGGGACGGGGTTAGTGGCTCTGCCCTTATTGACACCTACGACACCTCTTCTTCTAAAACAAAATTTGCCTGCACTGTAAAGAATTATTCTCCTGAACTGTATTTCGACAGGAAGGAGCTCCGCAAGCTCGACAAGTTCAGCCAGTTTGCTATTATTGCTTCCGATGAAGCTATAAAAGACTGCGGAGTAGATTTCGACAAGGTTGACAGGACTAGGGTAGGAGTTGTCTGGGCATCGGGAATCGGTGGATCAAACACAATTTTTGGTGAAATCATAGACTACACAAGCAGTGCTGTATCTAGGTTTTCACCATTCTTCATCCCTAAGATAATATCTGATATAGCCGCTGGAACAATATCCATAAAATACGGATTGATGGGACCGAACTACAACACCGTTTCGGCTTGTGCATCGTCGGCGAATGCCATAATTGATGCCACTAACCTTATCCGTCTTGATATGGCCGACATGATTGTCATTGGCGGTTCCGAGGCTTCGATAAACGAAGTTGGTATGGAAGGTTTCCAGTCGATGCAGGCTATTTCGAAGAATAACGAGGAATATCAGACCGCTTCCCGTCCTTTCTGCGCTACCCGCGACGGTTTTGTGATGGGAGAGGGCGGTTGCTCGCTGGTGCTTGAGGAATACGAACATGCAGTAAACCGTGGCGCAAAAATCTATGCCGAAGTGGCTGGCGTTGGACTTTCTGCCGATGCATATCACATTACTGCTCCTCATCCAGATGGACTTGGCGGCATGATAGCGATGACCAATGCTCTGAAGAACGCAGGTATCGCACCCGAAAAGATTGACTACATAAATGCCCACGCCACATCAACACCAATAGGCGATGTGCCTGAAATCCTTGCTATTCAGAAAGTTTTTGGCGAACATGCCTATAAACTCAACATCAGTTCCACAAAGTCGGAAATAGGTCACCTGCTTGGTGCAGCCGGAGCAATCGAGTCGATGTTCTGCATACTTGCAATAAACGAAAGCATTGTTCCGCCGACAATAAACCACAAGCAGTTCGACGAGAAGATTGACCGTAACTTGAATCTTACATTGCACAAGGCTCAGAAGCGAAATGTTGACTATGCAATGTCCAATGCCTTCGGTTTCAGCGGTCATAATACTTCCATCATCTTCAAAAAAATGGATAAGTAATGTTTCTATCCTTTCTTTTCAAGAAGAAAAATCCCAAGGACGAAAAACTAAAGAGACAGCTTGAAGAAATAATTGGCTTTAAGCCGAAGGAATTGCTGTACTATAAGATGGCTTTGCGACACTCTTCGGCAAACAAGAAGCAGAAGGAAATACGTTACAATAACGAACGTCTTGAATTCCTTGGCGATTCGGTAATAAGCACTGTGGCGAGTGCAATGTTGTACGAAAAATACCCGAATGCTCCCGAAGGCATACTTTCGGTGCTTCGTTCGATGCTGGTAAGCAGGAAGAGCCTTAACCGTGTGGCTTCCGAGTTGGGATTAATTCGCCTGATGCAGTACAAGGAAGGCAAAAACAATGAAATAAAGAACATTACAGGCAACTCGTTCGAGGCTTTGGTCGGTGCAATATATTTCGACAAGGGCTATTCCGCCTGTGAAATCTTTGTAAATAAGATTTTCGACAAGTATTTTGATGTCGCCAACCTGATGAAGCACAACACCGACTACAAGTCGCGTCTGCTACAGTATTCGCAGAAGGAAAAGTTTGCCCTTGTGATTGACACCTTTGAAAGTATGGAGGCTTGCGAGAAACTATATCATTTCGAAACGGAAATTTGTATCGACGGCAAATTTGTGGCAACTGGCAAGGGCTGGACAAAGAAGGAAGCAGAACAGATGGCTTCGTTGTCGGCTCTTAAATATCTTGGAAGAGAATAATCGTAAAATGTTGGTATTTAGAAGATTACTGAGGTTTGTGTAGCTTCGGATGAAGGCTTGTGCAAAAAAGTTTTTAGGATTAGCAAAATAAGTGCTAACTTTGTCACAATTTTTAAATTCATAGAATGAAGCAAAAGACAATAGCTGGCGCAGTAAGGTTAAGCGGAAAGGGGTTGCATTTCGGTAAGGAATCGACATTGACGGTGATGCCAGCAGAACCAAATACAGGATATTTGTTTGTCAGAACTGATTTGGATGGTTGTCCGCATATAAGGGCTATTGCCGATAATGTGAACGAAACATCAAGAGGAACGACTGTAACCGAAAATGGCGTTAGCGTAAGCACAATCGAACATTTGATGGCGGCAACATACGCTATGGGTATCGATAATGCCGAATTCCGTGTTGATGGTCCAGAGGTTCCAATCCTTGACGGAAGTTCCCGCTATTATGTAGAGGCTTTCTCGAAAGTTGGGACAAAGGAGCAGGATGCCGAGCTTAAAGTTTTGAATCTTGACGAACCTGTAAGTTTTACTAATGGAGATACAGAAATCACACTTTTGCCAGCAAACGATTATTCTGCTAAGGTAGTTGTAGATTACGGTAAGGCTATGCCGACACAGACTGCCGAACTTTCTCGTCTTGCCGACTTTCCGTCGGAAATTGCAAACTGCAGGACTTTCGTGTTCCTTAGCGAAATAGAGCCTTTGCTCAAGATGAACCTCATAAAGGGCGGTGACCTTGACAATGCCATCGTTGTGGTTGACAAGGTGTTGCCTCAGAGTGAGTACGACCGTATTGCAGCATTGTGCGGAAAGGAAAGCATAAAGGTACAGGAAAGCGGAATTTTGAATACTTTGAAACTTCAGTTCGACAACGAACCGGCACGTCATAAACTGCTTGACATAATAGGCGACCTTGCCTTGTGCGGTTTCCGCTTTAATGCAAGGATTGAGGCAGTTCGCCCCGGACATTTCGCCAATACGCAGTTATCAAAGAAATTAAGACAATATTTTTTACAAAAACGATAAACAATTGGACATGAATCAACCTTTAGCATTTGTTCATCCATCAGCAAAAATTGCAGAAAACGTAATAATAGAACCGTTTGCCTATATAGAGAAGAATGTTGAGATAGGAGAGGGAACTTGGATTGGTCCGCATACTACCATATTGGAAGGTGCAAAGATTGGCAAGAACTGCAAGATATTCCCCGGTGCTGTAATTGCAGCCATTCCGCAGGACTTGAAATTTCAGGGAGAAAAGACCACTGCCGAAATCGGGGACAACACCATGATTCGCGAATGCGTTACGGTAAGTCGCGGAACTTTGGCAAAAGGTCGCACCATAATAGGTTCCAACTGCTTGATAATGGCTTATTGCCATGTTGCACACGATTGCGTTGTCGGAAACAATGTGATACTTGTAAACGGTGCTACTCTTGCTGGCGAAGTCGTAGTTGACGATTATGCTATTCTAAGTGCAAACACTCTTGTACACCAGTTCTGCCATATCGGTGCTCATACTATGTTTGCTGGCAATTCGTTGGTAGGCAAAGATGTTCCGCCGTATATCCGCGCAGCAAGGAATCCGCTGGCATATTCGGGCGTAAATTCAATCGGATTGCGTCGTCGTGGATTTACAAACGAAATGATAAACAACATTCAGGATGTCTATAGGGTTCTCTATAATAAGGGTATGAATGTAAGCCAGGCTTTGGAATACATTGAGAATGAACTCCCTGCAACAAAAGAGCGTGACGAGATTGTACTTTTCTTGAGAAATTCGAACAGAGGTATAATCAGGGGAACTGGAGAAAAGGAATAGGTTTAAGGTTCAACGTTTAACGTTCAAGGTTCAAAGATTTGACGATTAGCTACGCTGAGCTGAAGGTTCGATAATTTGATGATTTGACGATTGTAGCGACGCAATGCTTTGCGTCGTGTATTAAAAATTCAAGGTTCAAAGGAAAATAAAGATTATGCGAAAAGGCGGTTTTTAACCGCCTTTTTTGTTGTAAAAAGCGGAATGCCGGGGTGGCAATTCCGCTTTGCTATTGTTGGTTGTAGAGTATGCGAAATTAATGGATAATGTACAATGGATAATTGACAATGTACAATTAACAATTATCAATTGATTTTTTTTGTCGCATCGCGACATGTCACGATGCGACCGATTGTCCATTATCCATTATCAATTGTCAATTCTTTATCACTTGTTTATTTATCACAAAATCCTTTGTTCTAATTCGTATATTGTATGCTTGTGCAGGAATTTCATCAAGATGCAGCACAACTTCTTTGCTATTGTGCGGATTGTCAACGGTTATTTCCTTGTCGACCTTGCCAAGCATATCAATTATCTCGATGCGAGCTTTGCTGTTGCCAAAGTTTTCCAAAACCACTGTCAGTTCTCCGCTGAACGGATTTGGATATGCAAGCACTTCGGGTGCATCAAGGGTTTCACCAATGCAAGTTGCAACGATGATTTCAGAAGCGGTGCGCGTGCCATCGTAATCGACCTGCCACAACTCGGCAGTGAAAGATGTAAGCTCGATTGGAAGAAGCGATGGCTCTTTTACCGTTATGCTTTTCCAGATAGGCACTGACATTCCGCAACAGTTGTTGTCAACTTCCAATTTTATGTAATAGTCGCCGGGTGTGAGACCAAGTACGGTGGAATTTACGGAAAAAGTATTGCCATCGGTACCATCGTAAACCGAGACGGCAGTGCTGTACTGCGTTGCGCCATCTTCTGAAACCAACGACCAGTACATAATATCTCCCGACGACAAACTTTCATCGTACAGATAATTTCCGCTTTCGCCTGTATCAAACTCGTCTGTGCCATCAATTTCGCCAATGCTGCGTTCCTGAGTGATGAAAACTTTTCTGCCATCCGATGTCGGAGCAAACGAACCTAAAGCACTATACCCGACAATTATACTTTCATTGTCAGTAGAATACGA